>NZ_CAWMRY010000025.1:0-77965 GCF_963870295.1 Aeromonas sp. ANP5
TAAAGGCCTTCCCAGATGGGAAGGCCTTTTTGCTATGGGCGCTCTTTACCCAGCGACCCAAGACTTTCACACCAGAACGAATACAAAAGCCCGGCTTCATGACCGGGTTTTGGTATTTTTAGCCTGCTGGTGAGCTGCCGACATCGCACCACGATGGCAATACCTTCCCCTGTTGGCGATCTTGCTACTGTTTCCACCTCTGTATCGCAGCACATCCCATCTTGGCCATATTGTTCCGCTGCGAGCTGATAGAGCTTGAGGATTAAATCAGGCCATCTTGCAACGGTACGTCATCGCTTCCACTTGTTTGTGTAATCCCCTTTTTTGCTTATGGATTTATTCCATTAAAACAGTCTCTTATCAAGAATGAACTGTTTTGCAGCAGGAATGCCATGCGAGATAAATGATAATGATTATTGTTTGAATGATCGGGGCGGGGTCGTTACAATGCGGGCTGATTAATAAAGTGCTTTTCAAATGAGCCTTTTCTAATACTGCGCGTGGCCGGATGCCAGGGCGTTGTAATAAGTGAAGTAAGGGAATACGTCACCTTCCTACTAAAAATGTTCAGGCTAAAACATGACAACAGTGAAACCGAACAAGCTTGCCTTGCTGATCTGCTCCCTTCTTGCGACCCAGGCCTATGCTGCCAAACAAGAGGTGATGGTCGTTACCGCTTCCGGCTTCCAGCAGAAGATTGAAGATTCTGCCGCCTCCATCTCCGTGATTACCCGCGAACAGCTGGAGAAGCGAGCCTATCGCGACGTGACCGACGCACTGAAGGATGTCCCCGGTGTCGTGGTGACGGGGGGGGGTAGCAGCAGTGATATCAGCATTCGCGGTATGGGGTCGAAATACACCCTGATGCTCGTTGATGGCAAGAAGGTGGATAGCCGTGGCACTCGCCCGAACAGCGATGGTCCGGGTATCGAGCAGGGCTGGCTGCCGCCACTGCAGGCGATTGAGCGCATTGAGGTCGTCCGTGGCCCCATGTCATCCCGTTATGGTTCCGATGCCATGGGGGGCGTGATTAACGTGATTACCCGCAAGACCACCGGCCTGGCTTGGCAGGGCTCGGTTCATGCTGATTCGACCTTCCAGGAGAACAAGGATGCTGGCAACAGCTTCCAGACCGATGCCTATACCGCAGGTTCACTGATCGATGGCGTGTTGGGGCTGCGTTTCAACGGTCAGCTTGCCCATCGTGGTGAAGACAAATTTACCCAGGGTTTTGCCGAGCAGGAGACTCGCAGTGGCACGGCCGTGCTCAGCTTCAAGCCTGATGACCATAACCGCTTCGATCTGGAAGCCAGTCGCAGCCTACAGGATCGGAATCGTACGGCCGGCAACTCGCTGGCTGCCAAGGCGAAAGATAACCTTTATCGCTACGAGCGCACCAACTATGCGCTGACCCATGATGGCCAGTATGATTTCGGCTCTTCCAGCAGCTATCTGCAGCAGGAGACCAACAGCAACCCCGCTCGCAAGATGGAGCTTACCAACACCATCGCCGATACCCATACCCAGTTTATTCTGGGGGATCACTACCTGAGTGTCGGTGGTCAGTATCGCTATGAGGATCTGCACGACCAGGGCAATAACCTGAAAGTAGCCAACCCTGCCGAGCAGCTGACCCGCTGGAGTTGGGCGATGTTTGTCGAGGATGAGTGGTCACTTACTGACAGCTTTGCCCTGACAGGGGGCGCACGCATGGATCGGGATCAGAACTACGGTTCTCACTGGAGCCCGCGCCTCTACGGAGTTTGGCATCTGGATGATAGCTGGACCCTGAAAGGGGGCGTATCAACCGGTTACCGCTCCCCTGACTTGAGGATGTCAGCGGCAAACTGGGGCCAGGTCACCGGTGGTGGCAGCCTGGATGGCATGCTGGTCGGTAACCCGGACCTCAAACCCGAGACCAGTGTGAGTGAAGAGATCGGCCTGCTGTGGAATGGTCATCAGGGCTTCAACGCCGGTGTTACCCTGTTCAACACCGACTTCAAGAACAAGATATCCGAAGTGCGTCGTTGCACCAGCAAGAGCGATCCCGCCTGTACCCTCAATGGTCACAGCTATGACTTCATCAGTGATCGGGTCAACGTCGACAAGGCCAACATGCGCGGTGTCGAGGGGATGATGAATTGGGCCATCAATGAGGATTGGTCGGTCAGCTCCAGCTACACCTTTACCCAGTCCGAGCAGAAGAGTGGTCCACTGGCGGGTCATGCCCTCAACCAGATGCCCCGTCACATGTTCAACGGCAGTGTTGACTGGCAAACCACCGAGGATCTCAGCCTCTGGTCACGGGTAAACTTCCGTGGCGAGACTTCCGAGTACCTGAGCCGGGTCAAGATGGCGGAAGGGACTCCTTCCTACACCTTCTTTGACATGGGCCTGGTCTACAAGGCCAACAATCATCTGGATCTGACCGCCGGGGTCTACAACCTGTTCGACAAGACGGTGGATTACAGCAGCTATGGCACTGTGCTGGATGGTCGCCGCTACAACCTGGGCGTGACTTACAACTTCTGATAGGGAACCTGTCATGCGGCCGCTATCTTCCGATGGCGGCCGTTTTTATTGCGTGTCCGTCAGGGGACTATGCCTGATAGGGGGCGGCTTGCCAGGTATTGCGCCCCAGTCCCTTGGCCTGATACATGAGGGCGTCAGCCTGCCGTAGTAGCTGGTCGGCATCAGCCTCTCTCTCTGCGGCGACCCAGACTGCCCCGGTGCTGATGGAGAGGGTCACCTCGTCGCTGCTGGTGTGCAGGGTTTGCCGGTTGCTCTCCAGGCAGATCCGCTCGGCCCATTGTTCTGTCTCTGCCAGTGTGGCCAGCGGCAGCAGCAGGCAAAACTCCTCGCCGCCGATGCGGGCCAGCAGAGCCTCTTCAGGCAACAGGTTGCTCACAGTCGTGGCCAGCTTTTCCAGCAACAGATCCCCGATGCCATGACCAAAGCGGTCATTGGTCTCCTTGAAGTGATCCACATCGAACAGCAGCAGAGCACAGGGAGCCCCGCTTGCCAGTCGTTGCTCCATGGCGGGCATGAATGCCCGTCGGTTGAGCAGGCCGGTCAGGGGGTCGGTACTGGCTTGTTTCTCCAGTCTGGCGTTGGCGCGGCTCAACTCGGTGGTGCGGCTGGCAACGGCGCGGCGCAGTTGTACTATGTAGGCCATCATGATTAACACTCCGGCAAACAGTAGCCAGGGACCGAGATGGATGGGGTAGACGGTTTCGACATGCATCCACTTGCGGATGATCCGCTCCCGATCGCTCTCTTTGAGCTTGGCGAACCCCTCTTCCAGCCGGTTTAACAGGGCAAGGTCGCCCTTTTTCACCGCAAAGCGGATCTGGTCGGTATAGAGGTGGCGAACCGGAATAAAGCGGGTGGGATCGTCCGAGGTATAGATGTAGAAGTTGGCGACCTGCAGATCGGCGATAAAGGCTTTTATGTCGCCCCGAAAGGCCGCCGCCAGCAGGGTGTCATTGTCATTGAAGGTCTGCAGTCTGGTGCCGGGGAAGTAGCGTCTGGCGTAATACTCCTCGTAGCCACCGGCTACCACACCGACCGTTTCATGGAGCAGGTAGTAATGTACATCTGTGCCGCGCAATTCGCTCGAGAAGAAGAGTTGGGAGTCGAGCTGGGCGAGAGGCCGGCCATAGTCGAACAGTTTGTCCCGCTCCGGTGACCAGAGCAGTCCGGCGTGAACGTCAGCTTTCCCCTCATGGAGCATGTCGAGGGAGCCCTGCCAGTCGACCAGCCTGAACTCGATCTTCTGGCCGGTCACCCGGGTATATTCACGCCACAAATCGATCAGCAGGCCATCCGGCTGGCCCGACTCATTGATATAGGAGAAGGGCTGCCAGGCTTTGGAGTTGGTAATGATGAGCGGCTCTTCCGGGGCTTTGGCCCAGGCAGGCAGGGCAAGGGCGAGTAGCAGGAGCCCCCATCCGATACTGACTATGACTCCTGTCCTGGAAGAGGCCATCCTTGCTCCAATCCGTTGCCGTATACCGTCCCGTGGTCACCGATTATCACCGTCTTTCTGATCGAAGAACAAGCGCTCAAATGATGAAGTTTGCATGATGCAAATGGCGCCATGACAAGGCTGGCGGATAGAGTAACTACTTACAGCGGCAGGCTGATCCGCGCCTCCAGTCCCCCCTGTGGCCGATTGAGCAGGGTCAGCTCGCCGCCGTGCTGATGGACCAGAGTGCGGGCAATGGAGAGCCCGAGCCCCACGCTGCCTGACTCGGTGTTGCGCGCCTCGTCGAGCCGCACGAACGGTTTGAACACATCTTCGAGCCGCGCCGGATCGATCCCCGGCCCGTTATCGCAGACCCGGATCAACAGCTCCTCCTTGCGCCGCTCCAGCGACACTGCGGCGCTGCCGGCATATTTGATGGCGTTGCCGATCAGGTTCTGCAGCACTCGGCGCAGGGTGTTGGCCCGGCAGGCGTAGACCTCTTTGCCTTCCGCCAGACAGGTGACCGGCTGGCCGGTATCGGCATAGTCATCGCACAGGCTGACCAGCAGGCTGACCAGATCCAGCTCGCGGGTAGCCTCCTGCTTCCCCTCCTCGCGAGCAAAGCTGAGGGTCGCGGCCAGCATCTGCTCCATCTGTTGCAGGGTCTGCTGGATGCGCTCCTTGTCCTCGCCATCGGCCAGAAACTCGGTGCGCAGCCGCAGGCTGGTGATGGGGGTACGCAGATCGTGGGAGATGGCCGCCAGCATCCGGGTTCTGTCCTGCACGAAGCGGTCTAGCCGGGTGTGCATCCGGTTGAAGGCCTGAATCGATTCGCGGATCTCGGTCGGCCCCTCCTCTTTCAAGGGCTCGATATCCTCGCCCCGTCCGAGCCGCTCCGCATTGCCTGCCAGCTGCTTGAGCGGGCGGGTGGCACGGCGAAACAGCAGCACCATCAGTCCGATCACCAGACTGGCGACCAGCATCAGATTGAGGGTGGTCTGCCACGACCAGCTGCCCGCCTCCTTGTCGACCAGCGAGCTGAACTGCAGCCAGCCTCCCTGCGGCAGTTCGATGGAGCCATAGAGCCGCATATCCCGCGGCGGGGGCGGCCCCTTGCGATCCCGCATCATGCGGGCATGATGTTCCCACGCCTTGCTGCGCTGGGTATCCTCTTTCAGCTCGGCGCTGATCTCGACGGTGAGGCCGGGGGGGTAGTTGAGGCGCGAGCGCACCAGCTGCTCGAAGCGGGGGCTGCGGTTATCCGGTTGCAGCGGCTCGTCGGAGAGGCGCAGCAGCAGGGTCTCACTGCGGCTCGCTTTGAGGATCTCGTCATAGAGGGACGGAGGAGAGAGGGAGAGCAGTCTGACCACAGAGATGATCCGCTGCATGGCGTTGCGGCTGTTGACGAAGCCGAGCGCCTCCTCCCGATCCGTGCGGTAGATCTGGATACTGAGCAGCTGGATCAGGATCAACCCCGCCAGCGCCACCAGAATGATCTGGCCGGTCAGCCCCTTGGGCCACATCCGTGCCCACAGTCGTCGCAAAGTGCCCACTGTTTAAACCTGTGTCACGTCGGCGGAGAACATATAGCCGCCACCCCAGATGGTCTTGATCAGCTCCGGATGCTTGGGATCCCGCTCCAGCTTGCGGCGCAGGCGGCTCACCAGGGTATCGATGGCGCGATCAAAGGCCACCGCCTCGCGGCCACGGGCCAGATCCAGCAGTTGATCCCGGCTCAGCACCCGTTGCGGGCGTTCGAGAAACACCTTGAGCAGATCGAATTCGGCAGTGGAGAGGCTCAGACCGACCCCATCTTCGTCGACCAGCTCCCGACGATTGACGTCTAGCAGCCAGCGATCGAAGCGCAGGTCCCGGGTCAGGGTCTCGGCGGCGGGCTGGGTCTCGGCCTGGGTGCGGCGCATCACCGCCTTGATGCGCGCCAGCAGCTCGCGCGGATTGAAAGGCTTGGCCAGATAGTCGTCGGCCCCCATCTCCAGCCCTATGATGCGGTCGGTCTCTTCCCCCATGGCCGTGAGCATAATGATGGGCAGGTTCGATTTGACCCGCAGCTCGCGGCAGAGGGTCAGACCATCTTCACCCGGCATCATCAGATCCAGCACCAGCAGGTCGAACTCCCGCTCCTCCAGCAGTCGCTTCATCTCCTTGCCATCCCGGGCGCAACTGACCCGCAGGCCGTGCTGCTCCAGAAAGCGCTTCAAGAGATCGCGGATCTCGCTGTGGTCGTCGACCACCAGAATGTGGGTGCTGCCCTGATTCATGAATACCTCCCCTGCTTGGCGTTGGCACGAGTATACGAAAATCCGCCCGGCGGTTTGTGTCAAAGTGTGCCAGATCCGCACGATGCCACACTCTGCTACAAAAAAGGTTGATGCTGGCAAAGTTCAGACACCGATAGGGTGTTTACTTGAGGGCAAGGCAAGAGCGCCGAACCAGAATCATCCCTACAGGAGATAGACCATGAAAAAGCTGACCAAAACCCTGCTGACTGCCACCCTGATCCTTGGCCTGCCGCTGGGCGCCTATGCAGCCAGTGAAGCGGCCCCCACCGGCCAGCCCGGTGCCATGGTGGATTGCCCGATGGACGGTGGTGGCATGATGGGTGGCAAACACCACGGTGGTCGCCACGACAAGATGGCCCGCATGCAGAACATGACCCCTGAGCAGATCCAGGCCAACCTGCAGCAACGTTATGACCGCATTGAAGATCCTGCCAAGAAGGCGGAGTTCATCAAGAAGCTCAACGAGCGTGCCGCCGGTATGACCAAGCACGCAGAAGCGATGAAGCAGTTCGCCGAAGCGAATCAGTAAGCCACACCTGACAAGGTGTGCCGAAGATGAGAGAGGGGGAGCACGTTGCTCCCCCTCTCTTTTGTTATGGCGAATGGCGCTGGCAAAGCAGTGTTGATTCACCGCCACTGTTTTAAAACAGTTTTGGGATCTCACGCACCAGCCAGCTTTTGGCCTTGCCCATGGTGTCTCGCCGCCAGGCCAGCACCACCTGCAATTGATGGCGATATTCGGGGCTGATCACCTTGAGCCGACCGGCCTTGATGTCCTCCTCAATCCAGCTTTGTGGCATGGTGCCGACGCCGATCCCTGCCAGCAGAGCATCCCGTTTCTCCGTCATGGTGCTGACGGTGAGGCGCGGCTGCTTGTCCAGCAGGCGGTAGGTGAGCACCGGTTTGCGCAGCGCGGTATCGGCGACGGCGATGGCGCGGTAGCGGCGCAGGGTTTCGTCGGCCAAGGGTTCGGGCTCCTGATGCAGCGGATGATCGGGATGGGCGACGTAGAGCATCACCTCGTCCTTGATCACCTGATGCTTGATGCCGGTCATCATGATGTCCGGGTTGACGGAGGAGATAAGCAGGTCGGCGCGGCCATCTTCCAGACACTCCCAGCTACCCGCCAGCACCTCGGCCCGCAGCCGCAGTCGGGTATCGGTCTGCTCGGCCAGCTTCTCCACCAAGGGGTAGAGGGCCTGCACCGGGACCAGCGCATCGACGGCGACTGTGATGTCGGTCTCCCAGCCACGGGCCAGCGCCCGGGTCTCGCCTACCAGATGCTCGGCTGCCTCCAGCAGCACCCGGCCGCGCTCCAGCAGCATGCGCCCCGCCGGGGTGAACTTGGTGCGGTGGCCGCTGCGGTCAAACAGCATGGCATCCAGTTCGTCTTCCAGCTTCTGCACCGTGTAGCTCAATGCCGAGGGCACCTTGCCCAGCTCGTCGGCCGCCGCCGCAAAGCTGCCGCGGCGGTCGATGGCGTCCAGCACCCGGATTGCCTCCAGGGTCAGCGCCCGCTCCTTGTTCGATTCCTTGGCCATTCCTCACCTTCAATTTTTTTGAATATGTTTGCCAGTTTATCTCGCTAACAAGTTAGGTCATGTCACTTTAATATTCAATCAACGCTTAGGCAGGAACGTCGAGCGGCCAAATATGCGGGTAGTTCCGCACTGTGACACACCAAATCGGTCTGTCTGATGTCGGTGAAAGAACAACACACTATTTGAATAACCTCTTGCATGGATGCATTGATTCTGGCCGAAAAGGCCTTGGCAATGACATATAAAACAAGAGAGTGAATGAACATGAAAAACGTAATCAAGATGCTGGCCGTTGCAGGCCTGATGACCACTGGTTTCGCCCAGGCTTCCGTACCGGCTGACTTCAATGCCATGCCCGGCGTGCTGTTTGTGAACTGGAACGCCACTGCCGCAATGGATGGCAAAGCCAATCCGATGCTGGAAGTGCGTGACGAGTCTGGCGATCTGCTGGCATCAGTCCACGCCAACCTGACTGGCACCCAGCAGGTGCGGATCCCGAGCCGTACCCAGGGCAACCTGACTGTCAGCCTGGCTGACCAGAGCAGCGAGTACCGTATTCCGTTCGGTATCGGTAGCGGCAAACAGCGTTAATCAACCGTCCCGGTAGGTGAGGAGCAGACCATGATGCAATTGAGAGCCGCAGAAGCGCGGGGCAAGGCCAACTTTGGCTGGCTGGACGCGCGCCACAGTTTCTCCTTCGGTCACTACTATGACCCGGAGTGGATGGGGCACTCGGTACTGCGGGTGATCAATCAGGATCTGGTTGCGCCGGGTGGCGGATTCGCCACCCACCCTCACGCCAACATGGAGATCCTCACCTGCGTGTTGCAAGGCACCATAGAGCACAAGGACAGCCTCGGCCATGCCGAGCAGATCCCGGCAGGGGATTTCCAGCTGATGAGCGCAGGCAGCGGGATCCGCCACAGTGAGTACAACCCCTCGCAGACGGATCCTCTCTCCCTGTTGCAGATCTGGATCGAGCCGAACGAGTTCGGCACGCCACCCGGATATCAGCAGAAGAAGATCGAGTCCAGACCGGGCATGACGCTGGTGGCGTCACCGGATGGCGAGGATGGATCGCTGCGGATCCGCCAACAGGCCCGCGTATGGCGGCTGGAATTGGCCCCGGGCGAGACGCTCGAATGGGCACTGGCTGGCCGACACGGTTACCTGCAGATGATTTCAGGGGAGTTGACCGCCAACGGTCTGGCTGCCCGACCCGGCGACGGGGTACTCAGTCGTGATGAATACCGGTGGGAGCTGGTTGCGACCAGTGCCAGCCAAGCCCTGTTATTTGACCTACCCTGAAGCAGTCAGCGGTGATGTGACACAAACGAGGAATATGAAATGGACAAGATGAAAGATGTAGCGCTGCTGGCGGGTCGTGTACTGCTGGCGCTGATGTTCGTAATGGCGGGCTGGAGCAAGATCGGCGGGTACGCCGGAACCCAAGGCTATATGGAAGCGATGGGCGTGCCGGGCTTTATGTTGCCGCTGGTGATCCTGCTTGAGCTGGGTGGTGGCCTTGCCGTCGTGCTCGGTCTCTTTACCCGCAGCCTCTCCGTGCTGCTGGCCGGTTTCACCCTGATGGCTGCCTTTATTTTCCATTATCAGCCTGCAGAACAGATGCAGATGCTGATGTTTATGAAGAACGTCTCAGTGGCCGGTGGTTTCCTAGCGCTGGCGGCGGCCGGAGCAGGGGCTTTCAGTGTGGATGCCCGTCTCGGCAAAAACTGGTAATGCCTTGAAGAGTCAAGTTTTCCAATGCCTTTTGGCCGGTGCAACTGCACCGGCTTTTTTCTGTCTGCGTTTTCCGGGTAGGTGAGGTGACGGCACAAATCTGCGGCGCCCCTCATGGTTCAGCGGTTTGCCCGCCTGCTGGCCACAAGTGCCTTTTGCATCTTATCCCCCGATCCCTGACAATTCCCTCTCTTGTGAAGTGACGGAAATGGCTCGCCTTTTCCCTCGCCCCCTCTCATCCACAGGCGGGAATTGCTCATGTTTACCCTCTACCACTCCAATCAGCTGGATCTGCTCAAAGAGCTGCTGGTGAGCCGCATCCGGCAGGCCCCCCTCTCTCACCCCTTCGATCGGGAGCAGATCCTTGTGCAGAGTCCGGGCATGGCCCAGTGGCTCAAGCTGGAGCTGGCCAAGGCCTTCGGCATCGCCGCCAATATCGACTTTCCGCTGCCCGCCAGCTTTATCTGGGAGATGTTCACCCGGGTGCTGGCAGATGTGCCTCGCATAAGCCCCTACAACAAGGGATCCATGAGCTGGCAGCTGATGACCATTCTGCCTGCCCTGCTGGATCGTCCTGCTTTTGCCCCGCTCGCCGCCTATCTGGGCGGGGGAGATGAGGAGGATCCTGCCCAGGATCCCGAGCAGGTGCGGCTGTGGCAGCTCTGCCAGAAGGTGGCGGATCTCTTTGACCAGTATCTGGTCTACCGGCCAGACTGGATCGCCCGTTGGGAAGAGGGGGAAGGATTGAGTCAGGAGCTGGCCGGGGTGAGCGGTCAGGACTGGCAGCCCGAACTGTGGCGCGAGCTGGTGGCTCGCACCCTGGCGCTCTCTCCGAGCGGTTACCACCGCGCCAACCTCTACGAGGAGTTTATCCACGAGCTGGCGCGCACCGCCGATCTGCCGGGCAAGCTGCCGCAGCGGGTCTTTGTGTTTGGCATCTCGGCGTTGCCGCCGCGCTATGTGGAGGCATTGCTGGCCCTCGGCAGTCGGCCGGAGGTGGAGGTGCACCTGTTCGTCACCAACCCCTGCCGCTACTACTGGGGAGATCTGCTGGATCGCAAGACCCTGGCGCGCCTCGAAAACAAGCTTAAACCCGGCACCGATATCGAGACATTGCAGGGCCCCGCCAACCCATTGCTCGCCTCCATGGGCAAGCTGGGGCGCGACTACCTGCACCAGCTGATGGAGCTGGAGGTGCCGCAAATCGAGGCCTTCGTCGATATCGACGAGCTGGATGGCAAGGGCAATATCAAGCTGCTGCATGCCATCCAGAAGGATGTGCTGGAGCTGGCCGAACGGGGCGCCGGCCAGTTCGATCTCGACTGCAGCCACCACAAGAGCCCGATCGATCCGGCGGATGGATCCTTGCAGATCCACGCCTGCCACGGCCCGATGCGCGAACTCGAGGTGCTGCACGACCGGCTGCTGGCGCTGTTCGAGCAGGATCCCACCCTCACCCCGAAAGATGTGGTGGTGATGATGCCGGATGTGAACAGCTACGGCCCCTACATTCAGGCGGTGTTCGGGGCGCGGGGCCAGATCCCGTTTGCGGTCTCGGATCGGGCGGCGAGTCAGGAAAGCCCGCTGCTGCAAAGCTTCCTCGCCCTGCTCAGGTTGCCCAATGCCCGCTTCGGGGCGGGGGAGCTGCTCGCCATTCTCGAGGTGCCCGCCGTGCTGCGCCGTTTCGATCTGGATGACGAGGAGTTCAACCAGCTGCGGGTCTGGGTGCAGGAGACCGGCATTCGCTGGGGGCTGGACGACGGCTATCCCGTCCGTTTCGATCTGCCGCCCATGTCCGGCAACAGCTGGCTGTTCGGTCTGCGCCGCATGTTGCTCGGCTTTGCCATGGGGGATGGCGAGCCGGTGGCGGGCATCCTGCCCTACGCCGATATCGAGGGTCAGCAGGGGTTGGCACTCGGCAAGCTCGCCTGGTTTGTCGATTCGCTGGCCGAATTCCTGCCCCGCCTGCAACAGGCGCAGCCGCTGGCGGAGTGGAACGCTTGCCTGCTGGCGCTGCTGGAGCGCTTCTATGTGGCCGACGAAGATGAAGAACGTCAGCTTCAGCTTATTCGCAGTCAGCTGGCCGACTGGCAGACCCGGCTCGGCGAGGCCCGCTTCGATCAACCCATCACCGCCGACCTGTTGCAGGATTACCTCGGCAGCGTGCTGGGGGAGTCCCGCTCCAGCCAGCGCTTCCTCGCCGGTCAGGTGAACTTCTGCACCCTGATGCCGATGCGCTCCATCCCCTTCAAGCAGGTCTGCCTGCTCGGCATGAACGACGGCGTCTACCCGCGCACCCTGGCCCCCATGGGGTTCGATCTGATGGCGGTGGCGTCGCGGCGGGGGGATCGCTCCCGTCGTGATGATGACCGCTACCTCTTCCTCGAGGCGCTGCTCAGTGCCCAGCAGGGGCTCTACATCAGCTATCAGGGCTTCAGTGCGCAGGACAACAGCGACAAGGTGCCGTCGGTGCTGCTGGCGGAGCTGATCGACTATGTGCGGCAGGGCTTTGTGCTGGCGGGGGATGAGGATCTCGACGACGAAACCTCCGGCAAGCGGCTGCTCAATCACCTGATGGTGGCGCATCCGCTCACCCCCTACAGCCGCAACTACTTCTACCCGGAGCCGGGTTCGCGTCTCTTTACCTATGCCGCCGACTGGCTGCCCGCCCTCAATCCGGTGCGCGGCGCGGCCAACTTCCAGAGCGGCGAGCTGCCTTTACCTCCCGAATGGGGCAAGGAGCAGGGGCTGGAGCTGGCGGAGCTGCTGCGCTTCTATCGCCAGCCCACCAAATATTTCCTCAACCGCCGCCTCAAGGTGTGGTTCGAGCTGAACGAAGCCAACATCGAGGACAGCGAGCCGTTCGAGCTGGATGGCCTGCAACATTACCAGCTGAAAGATCTGCTGCTCGATGCCCATCTGGCAGAAGGGGATAGCACCGAGCGTCGCGAGCGGTTGCAGCTCACCGGCCTGCTGCCGCAAGGGTGGTTCGGCAGCCTGCTGCTGGACGATCTGGATGCCGAGATGGGCAAGCTGGCGGATCGGCTGCGGCCATGGGTTGCTGCCAATGAGTCAGAAAAACAGGCGGTGGAGATCGATATCTCCCTCACTCAGGGCCAGCTGCAAGGGTGGATCGACACCCAGAAGGGGCGTTTGCTGGTGGTCAAACCCGGCAGCTTCAACGGCAAGGATCTGCTGCTGGGCTGGATCCAGCACCTCTGCCTCTCATTGAGCAGCGCCCCCGGCGACACCCTGCTGTTCGATGCCAAACAGAGTCTGCGGTTAGCCAAGCTCGCTGCCGACGAGGCGCGGCCCAAGCTGGCGGCGCTGGTGGCGTGCTGGGCGCAGGGGATGAAGCGGCCGCTGCCGTTTTTCCCCAACACCGCCTGGGATTGGCTCAAGGCGATCGAGAAGGATCCCGACAAGCCGGAGGCGGCCGACAAGGCGGCTCTCACCCGTTTCAACGGCGGCTGGATGATCAATGGGGAGGGGCAAGACGTTTACGTTGCCCGCTGCTTCCCCGAACTCGATGACGAGGTGCTTGGTCAGTTGCAGGCGCTTGCCCGCGAACACCTGACCCCCCTGCTCAATACCCTGGAGGAGCTGAAATAATGGCTAACCCGCTCAATACCCTGCGTTTTCCCCTCCATGGTGAACGACTGATCGAAGCCTCCGCCGGTACCGGCAAGACCTACACCATCGCCGGTCTCTACCTGCGCCTGCTGCTGGGTCACGGCCCGCTCATCGAAGAGGGGGCTGATGCCGGTCAGCCGAGCGCCCACGAGCGGCCCCTCTCGGTGACCGAAATTCTGGTAGTGACCTTTACCGAAGCGGCCACCGCCGAGCTGCGCGGGCGGATCCGCGGCCGCATCCACGAGGCGCGGCTCGCCTTTATGCGCGGCCATAGCAGTGACACCCTGCTGGCCCAACTGTTGGCCGAGGTGGAGGATCACGAGCTGGCGGCCCGCCACCTGCTGGCCGCCGAGCGGCAGATGGACGAGGCGGCGGTCTTTACCATCCACGGCTTCTGCCAGCGGATGCTCAAGCAGAACGCCTTCGAGTCGGGCGCACTCTTTGAAACCGAATTTCTTACCGACGACAGCCAGCTTCGGCTGCAGGCGGTGAGCGACTACTGGCGATCCGAGTTCTATCCGGTGGATAAAGCCCTCGCCAGCGCGGTGCGCGCGCTCTGGCCGAGCCCCGCCGCCCTGCTGCGGGAGATGGGCAGCTGGCTCGACAACAGCGAGCTGGAGATCCACCCCGCGCTGGGGGATGAGACCCTCGCCGCCCGCCATCATGCAGCTATGGCCCGCATTGAGGCGGTGAAGAGTGAATGGCTGGCGCAGATGGACGAGATCCGCCGCCAGACGGATGGGCAAGTAAGCCGCTACACCGGCAAGAACTACGAAGGGTGGCTTGCCAAGATAGCCGACTGGGCGCAGGACGAGAGCAGTGGCTACGCCATCCCGAAGGAGCTGGAGCGCTTCGGTCAGACGGTGCTGGAGGAGAACCTCAAGAAGGGGGGCGCTGTGCCGACCCTGCCGCTGTTCAGCCAGATAGACGAGTTGCTGGCGAGCCGTCCCGGTATTCGCGATCTCATCCTGCAACGGGCCGCCACAGTAGTGCGCAGCCGGATGCAGGCGAGCAAGCGGCAGGCTCATCAGCTCTCGTTCGATGACTTGCTGAAAGATCTCGACGGGGCGCTTGGCTCCAGCCTTGGCGAGCGGCTCTGCGAGCGGATTCGCGCCACCTATCGGGTGGCGATGATCGACGAATTTCAGGATACCGATCCCCAGCAGTACCGCATCTTCCATCGGCTTTACGGCGGCCACACAGACACGGCGCTGTTGATGATCGGTGACCCCAAGCAGGCCATCTACGGTTTTCGCGGCGCCGACATCTTTACCTACATTCAGGCGCGGCGAAATGTGAGCGCCCACTACACCCTCGGGCGCAACTGGCGTTCCAGCAGTGCGTTGGTGGGGGCGGTCAACGGCCTGTTCGAGCGGGCCAAGGATCCCTTTATCTACGAGGCGGATATCCCCTTCCTGCCGGTGGAGGCGCAGGGCAAGAGCAAGGCGCTGCTGCTCGATGGCGTCACCGCGCCCGTGCTCCACTGCTGGCAGCTGAGCGGCCAGCCGACCTTCAATCGGGGGGATTACCAGAGCAAGATGGCCCGCGCCACCGCCGCCGAGATCCACCACCTGCTGACGCTGGCCCGCGAGGGCAAGGCGCAGATCGGTGACAAAGCGGTGAAGGCCGGGGATATCGCCGTGCTGGTGCGCACCGGCGCCGAGGGCAAGCTGGTGCAGCAGGAGCTGGCGCGCCTCGCCATCGCCTCCGTCTATCTGTCGAACCGCGAGAGCGTGCTGGAGCAGACGGAGGCGCGGGAGATTTTGCTGATTTTGCACGCCTGCCAGAACCCGAGCGAGGAGCGCAGCCTGCGGGCGGCGCTCGCCACCGGCCTGTTTGACCTCGACGCCAAGGCGCTCGATGGGCTGGCCAGCGACGAGCGTGCGTGGGAGAGCGCGGTGCAGGAGTTTATGGAGTACCGCAAGATCTGGCACCGCCGTGGTGTGCTGGCGATGCTGCGGGCCCTGCTGCACCGGCGCAATCTCGCCTCTTCGCTGTTGGCGAGCCCCTACGGCGAGCGGCGGCTGACCAACTTCCTCCATCTCGGCGAGCTGCTGCAACAGGTGAGCAGCGAGCTGGATGGCGAATATGCCCTGCTGCGTTGGCTGGGGAAGGCGGTGAGCCGCCCCAACGGGCAGGATGCGGAGCAGGTACTGCGCCTCGAATCCGAGCGCAAGCTGGTGCAGATCGTCACCATCCACAAATCCAAGGGGCTGGAGTACCCGCTGGTGTTCCTGCCCTTCATCTGCAGCCACAGAACCGCCGAGACCCCGCTCTATCACGAGGCGGACGAGGCGGGCAATCGCACCATTCTCGATCTGACCGGCGGCGACTCGTCGCTCGCCGAAGCGGATAGGGAGCGCCTTGCCGAAGATCTGCGGCTGCTCTATGTGGCGCTGACCCGGGGCGTCTACGCCACCTGGCTGGGGCTGGCGCCGGTGCGGGCGGGGGCGGGCAAGTCGGAGAAGACTGACCTGCACCACACCGCCATCGGCTACCTGCTGCAAAAGGGCGAGGAGGGGGATGCACAGACGCTGGCGACCGCCCTGACCGAGCTGGCGCAGGCGCTGCCCGGGGTGGCCGTCGGTGAGCCCTCGCTCACCCGTCCGGCCCCGCTGCCACCAGAGGAGGAGCAGTTGGGCGAGCCGCAGGTGCGCCACTTTAGCGGCTCCCTTGAGCGGGACTGGTGGATCAGCTCCTACTCCGGGCTGGCGGCGCAGGGCCACGGCCACAGCAAGGGCGTGCTCGCCAATCCCGGCTTCGATGATGAGGTCGTCACCGAGGCGGCTGCGCTGGCTTCCGAGCAACCTGAAGAGGCGCCCCAGCCCTCCATCTTCACCTTCCCGAAGGGGGCGCGCCCCGGCACCTTGCTGCACAGTCTGTTCGAGACCATCGACTTTCAAAGCGCCGCGGGCGAGCCGTTGGCGGAGCATATTGCCACCCTGCTGGCGCAAGATGGCTTCGACGAGAGCTGGGCCCCCGTGTTGCAACAGCAGGTGGAGGCGGTGCTGGATACCCCGCTGGAAACAGGCTTTGGTGAGCCGGTGCGGCTGCGGGACTTGAGTGCCGAGCGCAAACAGGTGGAGCTGGAGTTCTTCCTGCCCATGGGGCGGGTGACGGCCCCGGCGCTGACCGCCCTCTGCCAGCAGCACGACCCGCTGTCGCGGGGCAACAAGCCGCTCAGCTTTGCCACCGTGCAGGGGATGCTCAAGGGTTTTATCGACCTGGTGTTCGAGTGGCAGGGGCGCTGGTATCTGCTCGACTACAAATCCAACCACCTCGGCATGAGCCCCGCCGATTACAGCCGTCCGGCGCTGGAGCGGGCGATGGCCGAGCACCGCTACGACCTGCAATACCAGCTCTACTCGCTGGCGCTGCACCGGCTGCTCACCCTGCGCCTGCCGGGTTACGACTTCGAGCAGCACTTTGGCGGCGTTTTCTATCTGTTCCTGCGCGGCATGCCGCAGG
Source organism: Aeromonas sp. ANP5 (assembly GCF_963870295.1). NCBI lineage: Bacteria > Pseudomonadati > Pseudomonadota > Gammaproteobacteria > Aeromonadales > Aeromonadaceae > Aeromonas > Aeromonas sp. ANP5. The sequence goes on from NZ_CAWMRY010000025.1 coordinate 16,650, forward strand.
GGGGCATTTTCCATACCCGCCCGAGCCGTGAACTGGTGCTGGGGCTGGATAAGTTGTTTCGCGAAGGCAGTGAGCTGCCAGCAGCGGGATCCCAAGCATTGAACGAGGTAGAGGCATGAGCGGCACCATAATCAGCACCGCGACCAGCGCAATGATGGTTGAACGGCTCAAAACACTGGCGCTGGCTGGCCGCATCCGCCAGCTGGATCTGCAATTTGCCAGGCTGGTGGCAGACCTTGGCGGCAGCCCCGAGCTGGTGCTGGGGGCTGCGCTCGCCTGCTTCGAGCTGGGGCGCGGTCATGTCTGTCTGCCGCTGGAGATGCTCGCTGCCGGATCCTTGCGGCCGTTCGGGCTGGATCCCCAGCAGAGCCAGGATCTGCTGTTGGATCTGGCGGATCCTGCCCGCTGGCCCGCTCTGTTTGCGGCCAGCCCCTTGGTCGGCTGTGAGCAGGATGACGGGCGAACCCCGCGCTGGCCGCTGCGGCTGTGGCACGGGCGGCTCTACCTCACCCGCTACCACGATTTTGAACTGGGGGTGGCCCGCCATCTGCGCGCTTTGAGCGAGCGAGCGCCAGAAGAGGGGCATAAGCGGCCGGAGATAGCCCCGGCCCTGTCGCGGCTGTTTGCCCGCGACTATGGGTTGGTGTTCGCGGCGCTGCTGAAAGCCCGCCTCGCCCCCGACTTCTCGGCCCGCCACTTTATCGAGAAGTATCTGGATCTGGTGTTCCCGAACGAGGTGGATTGGCCCGCCATCGAGACGCTGCTGGCCAGCGCCCAGGCGGCGAGCGACTTGAGCAAGCTGGATACGCTGGTGCCCGAGGCGCTCTGCTGCAACGGTCAGAAGCTGGCGGCGGCCACCGCGGCGGCACGCCCCTTTGCGGTGATCTCCGGCGGCCCCGGCACCGGCAAGACCACTACGGTCGCCAAACTGCTCGCCATTCTGGTGGAGACCGGCCTGCAAGCAGGCAAGGCCCCGGCGATCCGGCTGGTGGCCCCCACCGGCAAGGCGGCGGCGCGCCTCACCGAGAGTATCGGCTCTGCCCTGCAGGCTCTGGACCTGCCCCCCGAGTGGGTCGAAGCGATCCCCACCGAAGCGGGCACCTTGCACCGGCTGCTCGGGGTCATTCCGGGGCGCACCCAGTTCCGCCACCACGCGGGCAACCCGCTGCACCTTGACTTGCTGGTGGTGGATGAGGCCTCCATGGTCGACTTGCCGATGATGGCACGCCTGCTCGATGCGCTGCCCAGCCACGCCCGCCTGATCCTGCTCGGCGACAAGGATCAGCTCGCCTCGGTGGAGGCGGGGGCCGTGCTCGGCGATATCTGCAGCTTTATCGAACAGGGCATCAGCCCGGCGCAGGCGGATTGGCTCTCCCGCCAGACTGGCTACCGCCTGCAGGGCTCGCCCGCAGGGGCACCGGTGCGCGACAGCCTCTGCTTGCTGGCCAAGAGCTGGCGCTTTGATCAGCATTCGGGCATCGGCCAGCTGGCGCGCGCCTGCAACAGCGGCGATGCCACGGCGGTGGAATCAGTCTGGGGCATGGGCTTTGCCGATATCAGCCTGCACCCCTGGGCGGGGGAGGCCTACGACGCCCTGATTGCCCAGGGGGTGGCCGGTTACGGCAGCTATCTGAAGGCGGCCCGCGCGGGGGAAGCGCCCGCCGCTGTGTTCAAGGCATTCAACAGCTTCCAGATCCTCTGTGCCCTGCGCGATGGCCCGTTCGGGGTGCTGGGACTTAACGAGCGGCTCGAACTGGCCCTGTCACGGGCTGGCCTGATCGCCCGCGATGGCGACTGGTATGCCGGTCGTCCGGTGATGGTGGTGCGCAACGACCATGGCGTCGGCCTCTACAACGGCGATATGGGGCTCTGCCTGCCCGATGAAACTGGCCGGTTAAAGGTATGGTTTGAGCAGCCGGACGGTACCCTGCGGGCCCTGTTGCCCAGTCGGCTGCCACCCCACGAGACGGTCTATGCCATGACCATCCACAAATCCCAAGGCTCGGAGTTTGCCCATACCGTACTGGTGCTGCCCGACAGCCCCAGCCCGCTGCTGACCCGCGAGCTGGTCTATACCGGCATCACCCGCGCCAAGGCTCGCCTCGATCTCTACGGCGACCGCGCCCTGCTGGCACAAGCGGTAAGGAAAAAGACCGAGCGTTATTCCGGGTTGGCGGAGAGGTTGGGGGAGTGATGGATTGGACGGCGGTAAAGGGATTCACCGCCGTTTAATTGCGCTTGAATAACTCAAGCTGCCATTAAATTAATTCATAGGAAAAATATCATATATGAAGTATGAGAAGACCTTAAAATCCCTTTGTCAGACACCTAAGTTAACTGAAGAACATATTAAGTTCATTTTCAAAAAACGGGATTCGGTTGATGTGGAAGTAACAAAGAAAAATTTAGGTCGAGATGGATTTGACATTCAAACTGATGAAGGAAGATGTTATGTAACAGAACGACCAATTTCAGATTTGAACAAGAAGTGGGGTAGGGTGACAGCGCTTCAGGAACGAATGCTTAATTTGTCAATACCAGTTCCACTTTTTATTGGAGAAGGCACAATTGTAAGAGATATAGGTCGTATTAATAAAACGGATGACCCATATAAATCAGCTAGTGAATGGCTACATGAAAACTTCACACCTGATGTTTATGCAACATACTTCAATAAGTATTTCTCTGTGAGTGACTCATTAGCAGACTATAAGACAATAATATTTGAAGCTATTGAAGCCTATCATATGGGGTTGGATCACATAGCGATTATGTCTCTTTTTCCTGTTTTTGAAGCTGGCTTGAGGAATATTCAGGTCTGTATCCTCAATCAAGGGATAAATACGGTCAGTACAGTAGAGTTTGAAAAAGGTCTTAAAGAGTTAATAATGCAACGGGGGAGGAATTACATGTCTCCATATATCTGGCATCCAGGGAAAGGTTATAACAGCGAGGTGGAAATAGATTTTCTAACACATGTTAATCCCCAATGCGATGTAATAAATGCATTTAGAAAATTCTTCTCATCAGTGTTATATAAGCCAAGTGGTTCAGATAGATCACTAAACGGTTTTAATAGACACTTGATTGTTCATCTATTGAAAAATGATTTTCATGAACCATCAAATTTTCCAAGAATCATTTTGGCACTAACACACATCATGTTTATTGAAAGTCTTCAAAATGAAAAAGTGCCATTTTTCTGGCCTGGAATAGATCAGGTTGATATGGAGCTTGGGAGTTATTTACGTAAATTAACAGATGCCATTTTCATATCTCGAAGGAAATTATTGGACTCACTAACTACATGTGCATATTGATTCGACAAATGACACATTTATTTCATCCCGTATGTTGGGCTTCGCAGGCTCAGCACCAACCTACCGATTGTGTAGGTTGTGGCTGAGCGTAGCAAAGCCCAACGTTTACCGCGTAATCTCTTTTTTCCTCCCCCTCATCCCCGACCCTTCTCCTCCTTTTCTAATAAACGGGAGAGGGGAGGTTTGGCGCCGTGGCTATACACGCCATTGCCAACACCATATCCCCGATGCTGCTTTATCCCCTCTCCCTCTGGGAGAGGGCTAGGGTGAGGGGAGCCGGTTTACACAATGCCCATTTCGTAAAATCGGGTAGGGTGCAATGAACGAAGTGAATTGCGCCACCCATATTTATCTTGCAAAATGGAGGGATACTTTTCGTTTTTAATAATAAATCAGGCAGTAAAATGACAATTCATAGTTTTAAAAGCGAACGGCAAAAAAACATGCTGCTTGGGGTTGGCTTTATACTTCTGGTTGTTCTATGGTTGGCAAGTATCTTATTCAAGACAAAATTATCAGATAAAACACTTATTGCTGAGTTGGTTCCTGAGTCGCTCACCTACATTACTATCAGTGCGTTATTTGGATTAGTGGGTGCAATAGTAACTGCTTTTCGATGTCCCAGACGTCATGCCTTAAAATATATTTCAAAAGCGTTTTGTAATTGCTTCTTTATGATGCTTATAACGTCATGGTATGGCTATGATATGTACGTCTATTATTATCCAGATAAAGTGGTCAGTTATGATACGGAATATAAAGTGGTTCATCCCGGACCATCCAAAGGCAAATACGGCCGTTGTGAGGCAGGCTTAAAAATAAAAGATAAGCATACAGGGTATTGGTTTGATCTTTGTTACAGTGATAGTGAGCTTGGTAAGGCACAGATTCGGAATTATGGTGAGGTATGGGTGAAAACTCGGGTTAATGAGGCTGGGTCATACCTGGAGAGCTACAAGGTATATCCAGAAAAATCTTATTTTTCTATCCCCTCACCGCCAACCGCTCTCCAGCAACTAAATAAGAGGGTAATCTCGTTCCCGCGCCCAGATTAAGTTTCTCTAATCGAACCGGTGTGGTTGGCGATCATATTTCCGATGCTGCTTTATCCCCTCTCCCTCTGGGAGAGGGTGAGGGGAGCGGGTTGGCACAATATGCTGCACTTGGTCACCCCTCTTGCTCTGCCCGATTATTCCATCCCCCAAATGACTGAATCGTGAGTTAAATCCGGTAAATGGGGCGCGCTTGAGCCACACTTATGGCCACCCTGATTCAGCCTGCGCCGTGAGTGGCCGATAACCGGGGAAACGGTGGTGCGGTGGGGTTCTGGCTGACAGATCTGTTGCAATATGCCAAGGTAGCGCCTCACGACAACAGCGCGATTCCCCGTGGTGGCGCGGGGCGGAAGAACAAGGATAACTGCTATGGTGCAGGACAGTGACACGATCAGGATCTCGGATGTCAGCGAGGCCGTGGTGCATGGCATTCTGGAGGTGACCAGCGATGGCATCTGGGATTGGCATGCCAATACCGGTTTTGTCTATCGCAACCCTGGCTGGTACCGGATGCTGGGTTACGAGCCTCACTCCCTCGGCAATACCGTCTTCACCTGGGAGAACGTGATCCACCCCGACGATCTGGCGGCAGTGATGGCGAAGTTCGATCTCTGCCTGAGCGGCAGTGCCCACGAATATCGCGCCGAGTACCGTTGCCGCTGCCGGGATGGCAGTTACCTCTGGATTGAGGATTGTGGCCGCATCATTGAGCGCAATCCCGACGGGTCTGTGGCGCGGATGATCGGCGCCCATCGCGATATCCACGCCAGCAAGTTGTTGCTGGAGCAGCTGGAGCGGCGCAATCAGTCGCTGGAGCAGCAGGTTGCCGAGCGTACCGCCGAGCTGGTGCGACTCAACGAGGCGCTGCAACAGAAAGCCGAGGAGAACCGTCTGCTGGCAGAGACCGATGCTCTGACCGGCTCCGCCAGTCGCTATCGGCTGGAGCGGGCGTTGCAGCTGGAGTGCGAGCGGGCGCGCCGCTTCCATCAGCCGTTTACGGTGATCGCCATGGATGTGGACAACTTCAAGCAGATCAATGACAGCTATGGCCACAATGCCGGGGATCAGACCCTGATCAACATAGTGGCGCTGGTGCGGCGTCATATCCGCGAGATCGATCTGCTGGCCCGCTGGGGTGGTGACGAGTTTATGGTGTTGTTGCCCAACACCGGCCGCGAGGATGCGCTGGTGGTGGCGAGCAAGTTTCAGGCCTTGATGGCGAGCGAGTCCATTTGCCCACACGCTCCCGCCACCATGAGCTTCGGGCTGGCGGAGTATCAGCAGGATGAGCAGAAAGAGAGCCTGATGGTGCGTGCCGATCGGGCGCTCTATCAGGCCAAGCAGCTGGGTAAAGACCAGATCTGCTAACGCGGGGTACGGAAAAAGAGCAGTAAAAAGGGCCGCAGGTTTGAAACCTGCGGCCCTTTTGTATTGTTACTGACGCGGCGCGACTTAGAAGTGGTAGCGCAGACCCAGCTTGAAGGTATCCAGAGAGTAGTGCTCGTCACCCAGGCTCAGGGCATCGAACTGGCGCTCGTAACCGATACCGGCAGAGAAGTGGTCGTTGAAGGCGTAGTCCAGACCCACTTCCAGATTGGGGTGTACCTTGCTCTTGGTTGCGCTCTTGCTTCCCTGACCGCTGAAACCGAGGAGGGTGGCGTTGCCGACAACTTCCACTTCGGTGCGGGTGTAGGCGATACCCGGTTTGGCATAGGCGCTGAAGCCCCAGGCCAGCGGCTGGCTCAGCTTGGCGGCCAGGCTGATGCTGCGGGTTTCGATGGTGGTGTCGGCAAAGCCGGTTGCAATCGGGGAGGTCACCCAAATCAGCTGATCCATCTGTTGGGCGTGCAGGCCACCTTCAACGGCCAACCAGGGTTTGAAGCTGTAACCCACGATCAGGCTGCCGCCGTCGAGCTGGTCGTCGATCACTTTGGCGTCATAGGCGTCTTTGGCAGCACCATCGAGATCCATCTTGGAGGTGGTCAGATCCAGACCTGCATACCAGCCTTCGGCATGGGCGCCGCCATTCATGGCCAGAGCAAGCAGGGAGAAAGCGGCAATTTTATTAAACTTGTTCATGGATAAATAACCTTGTGTTGCGTGAACTGCGTGTGATTTATATTGCTCAATCCATGAAGCTTTTTATATTTCCGTCATTGCTCTGCTCTCACAGAGGGGCCGCAGTATAGTCAGCACATTTTTGAATAACAAGAGAGTGATTTCCCCATTCTTCTAAATATGACTGGCTGCAAGCAGGGGCATTTTGTTTAATAAATGGTGTTATTAGAGTTTTAGCTTTATTGAGGTTTAAATAATTAACTGGTGAGGGAAATGACAGGCTGAGAGTTCGGTTTTGATTCTATGTGATTGATTTATATCGGCATTAAATTTTCATTCGAGCGTAGCCGTGATGAGTTGTCTAAAAATTGGCATCTCAGATGTCACTGATTGGCATCAGGTTCTTTTCGATGATTTTTTGAACGCCTCACAAGGTGAAACCGTGAGAAAAAAATCTATCTTTTTGCCTGTTTTTTGCTCTTTTTGAGGTTTGGGATTGTTCCCGCTGAGGGTTTTGGTGGTCTTTTGAGGCTGTTTTTGTGTGGGCCATGCTACCCATCAGATACGCGAATGGGCTCTTGTGGGTGGCTTTTCATTTCTCCCGGCAGCACTCGTTGGGGTGGGCGTGAGGTGTGATAAGCAGATATGGGTCGTGCGGCCTGATTAATTTTATTTGCTTATATGCACAAGCCATTTAAAAGATAGGTTTTTGGAATTATAAATAACTTGATTATATTCATTTTATATTTAATGAAGCTTTCCAATCAAGCCATTTAAATATATTGAATGGCAATGACACGGTATTGATGGTCGTTTAGGATACCTTGCCAGAGAGGTCGTGGTGGCTGGCGCATCAGTGGGCGGCGGGTGGCCTGTGACACTTCCCCTTGCCGGGGCCCTTGACCTGACCTGCGAATTCAGGGAAAAGAAAAGGGCGGTGCTATCAGCGCCGCCCAATGCCAGGAAAGAGAAAAAACCTTACGGTTTAAAAGATAAAAATTTGGAAGCAAACAATCGATTTCTCAACCAGGAAGGGTCTTGAATTCGATACGTTTCGATTATGCGCGATGTTCTATGCAGCACTAGCAAAATGTTTGCGGGTTGAAAGATATGCACTGTCTGGTGTCAGATTTTGCGACCTCATCGTTCAACTGGTCTGTCCTGATGGGCGTTGTAGGCGATTTTTTCTCTAGGCTGTTTTTTCGGTGTCAATATCTGAGCCTTGAAGGTAAAAACAGGTCAGAAGCTGACTCGGCATAACCATGCAATGAAAGTGCGATAACAAGGAAGAGTGGCATGACCTACAGCCAGACCCTGGCCAACAATATTCTCGACACCCTGAAGAAGACCCTGACCGACAAGGGGATCCGCTATCAGACCCTGGCAGAAGCCATGGGTGTCTCCATCGCGACCGTGAAACGGATGATGAACAAGCCCTCCCTGCCGTTCGATACTCTGCTGGAGATCTGCCATTTGGTGGGGCTCTCGTTCGAGGAGTTGCTGGATCGCACTCAGGACGCCCAGAGCCGCCGCGCCGTCTTCACCCAGGAGCAGGATGAGGCGTTTCACAACGAGCCGGGGCTCTACGCTTTTCTCGCCAATATCTTCTGGCGCGACAAGACGCTGATCGATCTCAAGCGGGAGTACGGCCTGACCGATGCCTCCTGCTACCTCTATCTGCGCAAGCTGGAGAAGCTCGGCATTTTGCAGCTCGGTATCGACAACAGTTACCACTTCCTCATCAGCGAGCGGATCAGCTTCGAGCAGCACAGCCGTTTCGCCCGTCAGCAGGCACGGCAGGCGATGTCGGTGCTGGGGGAGTATCTGGTGGAGAACATGCACAAGTCGAACAACTATATGGCGCTCTGCCAGCTGCACCTCAACGAGGGAGAGGCGATGGCGCTGATCGACCGGATGAAGGAGTACTGGCATCAGGAGATCAAGCTCAACCGCCCCGCCATCGGCCAGCAGGAGCACGCCAAGACCTACACCATGTCGCTGCAACTGGCCGACTGCGGCTACCAGAGCTTCGACGACATGATCCCCAATATCGACAACTGATCCCGGCGGATCCTGCGGGATCCGCTCTGTTGGCTGGAGTCTAATCGGCGACCCGGGTTTGTTGCAGCTTGCCTGCGAGCGGCTGCAATGCTCGCGTATCCAGACAGATGCGGATGGCATCCGGCCGCCAGTGCTCGATATCGCAATCCACCAGACCACCCCGCTCGTCATAGTTGACCCGCACCAGCCGCAGCACCGCGCTCCCCTCCGCCAGATTGAGGGCCCGAGCGATGGCGCCGCGCGCCGCCGAGGGGGTGATCTCGAGACTCGCCCCGCCCTGGCCTATGCCATAGCGCTGCTGATAGAGCTCGGTGAGGGAGCTGGCCAGCGGCGCGCTAGCGATATCGGGAAAGCGGCTCGCCAGCAGGTGGTGGCTGACATGAAGCACAGGTCGCCCATCGATCAGCCGCTGGCGGCGGATCTCATAAAGTGGGGTGAAGGGTTCCAACCCCATCCAGCGGCACAGCTCGCTGCTGGCAAGCTCGCTGCCGTGGGCCAGCACCCGGGTTTCGGCGGTGCGCTGCTGCTCGCCGATCCACTGGTGAAAGTGGGTGTGGATGGCGGGATCGTAGGTGAGGCGGGGTGGCGCCACAAACCAGCCGCGCCGCTCGGCACGGTAGATAAGGCCGTCCGCTTCGAGGCTGGAGAGCGCCTCCTTGATGGTGATGCGGGTGGTGGCGAAACGCTCGCTCAGGGCCCGTTCGGCGGGCAGCTGCTGCCCGGCCCCCAATTGGCCGCTGCCGATATAGCGGCGCAGGGTCTGGCAAATCTGTTCGCACTTGGAGGAGGAGCGGCCATCGGCCATGCTCTGTTCGTTCACTCTCTGCTCGCTCAATCTCGGCTTGGTCACACTCTTGTCCCTGTTGCTTATTCAGAAGGCGGGTGGTTGGCCAATCCCTTACTGGAATAGTCCAGCCTCACTCGGGTTCAGAGTTGTAACTGCTGTGGATGACAGCGCCATGACAGGGTGATTGTCATCAAACTGCCATTAAAGCGCCCCGCCACCGTCACAATTCCCCTCTAGCATCCCTCTCGAACCTTAACTGACCTAGTCCAGAGGGATGGGATGATGAAAAGCGTGATCGCAAGTGCACTGGCCATGGTGGCCATCAGCCAACCGTTTTTTGCCACAAATAGCTATGCAGCCGAAAATATCGCGGATCTCGAAAAGGCCGCCCGCGGTGAAGGCCAGCTCCACAGCATCGGCATGCCCGACAGCTGGGCCAACTGGAAGGATACCTGGCAGCAGCTGGGCAGCATCTACGGCATCAAGCATCAGGATACCGACATGAGCTCGGCGCAGGAGATCGCCAAGTTCGCCGCCGAGAAGGCCAACGCCACCGCCGATATCGGCGATGTGGGCGGCGCCTTCGGTCCGGTTGCGGTCAAGCAGGGGGTTACCCAGCCCTACAAGCCCTCCACCTGGGCTGATATTCCCAACTGGGCCAAGGACGCCGACGGTCACTGGATGCTGGCCTATACCGGCACCATCGCCTTCCTGATCAACAAGGATCTGGTCAAGGCAGCCCCCACCAGCTGGCAATCCCTGCTGGGTGGCGACTACAAGGTGACCCTGGGTGACGTGGGCGTTGCCTCTCAGGCCAACAACGGCGTGCTGGCGGCGGCCTATGCCACCGGTGGCAGCGAGAAGAATCTGAAACCTGCACTGGAGCTGTTCGGTCAGCTGGCCAAGCAGGGTCGTCTCTCCCTGAACGATCCCACCATCGCCAACATCGAGAAGGGTGAGGTGGAAGTGGGTGTGCTGTGGGACTTCAACGCCCTCAACTACCGCGACCAGATCGACCCCAAGAAGTTTGATGTGGTGATCCCGAGCGACGGCTCCGTCATCGCCGGTTATACCACCATCATCAACAAGTGGGCCAAGAACCCCAACGCCGCCAAACTGGCCCGTGAATACATCCTCTCCGATGCCGGTCAAATCAACCTGGCCCGTGGCTACGCTCGCCCGATCCGCAGCAACGTGACCCTGCCGGATGACGTGAAGGCCAAGCTGCTGCCGGCCGAGCAGTACGCCAATGCCAAGCCGGTGCAGGATCACGCCGCCTGGGAGCAGAGCTCCAAAGCCCTGCCGCGCCAGTGGCAAGAAACCGTCATGATCAACATGCAGTAAGGGAATCCAGTGCAACACAAGGTGATAGTGGTACTTGTGGATGGTCTGGCAGCCGAGGTAGCCCACACCATGGGCTACCTCGGTGGCATGGTGGAGGCGGGGCGGGGCCTGCATACGACCCTGAATGCTGCCCTGCCGTCTCTCTCCCGACCCCTCTACGAGTGCATCCTGACCGGCGTGCCGCCGGTGGTGAGCGGCATCACCCACAACGGGGTGAGTCGTCTCAGTCTGCATGACTCCATCTTCCATCTGGCCCGCGCCGCGGGTAAACGCACCGCAGCGGCGGCCTACCATTGGGTGAGCGAACTCTACAACCGCAGCCCATGGCTGGCTGCCCGTGATCGCTTTACTCACGACGAGCTGCTGCCGATCCAGCACGGCTGCTTCTACTGGGATGACAACTATCCCGACAGCCATCTGCTGATGGATGGCGAGTGGCTGCGCAGCCAGTACGATCCCGATTTTCTGCTGATCCACCCGATGGGGGTGGACGATGTGGGCCACAAGTTTGGCCTCGATTCCCGCCAGTACCGCAATCAGGCGCGCCGGATGGACAGCCTGCTGGCCGATCTGCTGCCCCAGTGGCTGGTGGAGGGATATCAGGTGGTGATCACCTCGGATCACGGCATGAACAACGATCTGAGCCACGGCGGCACCCTGCCGGAAGAGCGCACCGTGCCACTCTGGCTGTTTGGCGATGCCTTTATCGAGCGCTGGCCGGATGGGGTAGTGATCGCCCAGACCCAGCTCTGCGCCCTGATGGCCGATCTGCTGGGCATCCCCCACGACAAGCCGGCTGCGCCACCGCTGCTCAAGGCGGCCTTTATGCGCGAGGTGCACTGATGATGCCTGCCACCACCGAGATCCTCGCGGATCGACCCGTGGCAACCAAGCAGAAGGTGCGCCGCCACTGGCTGCCCGCATTGGTATTGCTGCCGTTTATCCTCTTGATGATCCTGTTCCAGCTCGCCCCCATGGTGTGGGTGCTGGTGGGCAGCTTTCAGACCCCCGATGGCTGGGGCCTCGACTACTACCGGGAGATTTTGAGCTCCCCCTTCTACCTGCAATCATTCGGTAACTCATTGCGTATCGCCGGTATCGCCAGTTTGGCGGGGCTTGCCATCGGCACTCTGGGGGCGGCGGCGCTGCGTCACAGCGGCGAGCGGGTCAAGCGGCTGCTGCTGGCCTTCGTCACCATGACCGGCAACTTCAGCGGGGTGCCGCTGGCATTCGCCTTCATCATCATTCTCGGCATCAACGGTGCGGTGACCCTGCTGCTGAAATCCTGGGGATTGATCGACGGCTTCAACCTCTACTCGGGCAGCGGCCTTATCCTCATCTACACCTACTTCCAGATCCCGCTTGCCCTGCTGCTGCTCTACCCGGCGTTCGATGCGCTGCAGGATGAGTGGCCACAGGCGGCCGCGCTGCTCGGCGCGAGCAAGCGCCAATATGTGTGGCACGTGGCGCTGCCGGTGCTGACACCTGCGCTGCTCGGCACCCTGATCATCCTGTTTGCCAACGCGGTGGGGGCCTATGCCTCTGCCTACGCCCTCACCACCGGCAACTTCAATCTGGTGACCATCCGGGTGGCCAGTCTGGTCTCCGGCGATATCTTCCTCGAACCCAATATGGCGGCGGCGCTGGCAGTGATCCTGATGGTGCTGCTGGGGGTGGTGACGGCCGCCAACCAGTGGCTGCTGAAAAAGAGCTATGTGAACAAGGGGCAATCCCATGCATGATTTGACGCCGCGCTGGCCCAAGTGGGTGCTGGGTGGGCTGGTCGCCACCCTGCTGCTGCCGCTGCTGGCCACGTTTCTCTACTCCATCTCCACCCGCTGGGGGGCGACCCTGCTGCCGGATGGCTTCACCCTCGACTGGTATCTCAAGCTGTGGGGCGACCCGCGCTTTCTGGCTGCATTTGGCCGCAGCCTCCTGGTCTGTTTCGCCACCCTGCTGCTGGGCACCCTGGTGCTGGTGCCGACCGTGCTGGTGGTGGCCTACTACTTCCCAAAGCTGGATCCCTGGATGAACCTGCTGATCCTGCTCCCTTTCGCGGTGCCACCTGTGGTCTCGTCAGTGGGGCTGCTGCAGATCTACGCCGATGGTGTTCTGCCCATTATCGGCACGCCGTGGATCCTGATCGGCACCTGGTTCACCGTGGTGCTCCCCTTCATGTACCGGGCACTGGCCAACAGCCTGCAAGGGGTACCGCTCAGGGATTTGATGGATGCCGCCCATCTGCTGGGGGCAAGTAGTCGGCGCGCCTTCCTGCTGGTGGTGATCCCTTGTCTGCGCAAGGGATTGCTGGCGGCGCTGTTTCTCTCTCTCTCCTTCCTGCTCGGCGAGTTCGTGTTTGCCAATATGCTGGTGGGCACCCGTTACGAGACCCTGCAGGTCTACCTCTACAACATGCGCGCTACTTCGGGCCACTTCACCAGTGCGCTGGTGATGAGCTACTTCCTGCTGACCCTGCTGCTCACCTGGGCGGCCAACAGATTTCATCGGTGATCCAAGATGTTTCATTTAGAAGTCAATCAGTTGCACAAATCCTACGGCGATACGCCGGTGTTCGAGGGGATCGAATTCGGCATTCGCAAGGGGGAGCTGGTGACTTTGCTCGGCCCCTCCGGCTGCGGCAAATCGACCCTGCTGCGGGCGCTGGCCGGGCTCACCCCAGTGGATGGTGGTCAGGTGCGGGTGGCCGGTGAAGATATCACCTGGCAGGAGCCCCAGAAGCGGGGCATCGGCATGGTGTTCCAGAGCTATGCGCTGTTCCCCAACATGACGGTGTGGGACAACGTCGCCTTCGGCCTCAAGATGAAACCCCAGCCGGGACGGGATCTGGCCGCCAGCGTGCAGGAGGCATTGGCGCTGGTGGAGCTGACCGGTTTCGAGCGCCGCTATCCGGCCGAGCTCTCCGGCGGCCAGCGCCAGCGGGTGGCGCTGGCCCGGGCGTTGGTGGTGCAGCCGCGGATCCTGCTGCTGGACGAGCCGCTCTCGGCGCTGGATGCCCGCATCCGCCGCAGCCTGCGCCAGCAGATCCGCGAGATCCAGCAGCGCCTTGAGCTCACCACCATCTTCGTGACCCACGATCAGGAGGAGGCGCTCACCATGTCGGATCGGATCTTCCTGATGAACAAGGGGTCCATCGTCCAGAGCGGCACGCCGGAGGAGATCTACACCCGCCCCGCCAGCGAGTTTGTGGCGAGCTTTATCGGCAACTACAACCTGCTTGGCGCCGAGCAGGGCAAGTCGCTGTTTGGCCCCCGTTTTCAGGGCAAGCTGGCGCTGCGGCCAGAGTCCATCACCCTGCTGCCCGCCGGGGCGAGCAGCAGCGAACCCAGCCTGCCCGGCATCGTTCGTCAGCAACAGCTGCTCGGCAACGTGATCCGCTATCAGGTGGAGTGCGAGGCGGGGCTGTTGACGGTGGATTGCCTCAACCGCTCGGCTGGCGATCTGCTGGCCACCGGCAGTGCCGTGACTCTGGCGGTGGCCCGGGATCAACTCTGTGAGGTAGCATGACGCCTCGTTTCATTTTCGTTGTTACCGCAAGGAGCCCTCATGGCACTGGCACTGTTTGATCTGGACGAAACCCTGATTGCGGGGGATTCCGCCAGCCTCTGGCTGGAGTACATGGTGGCCGAGGAGCTGGCGCCCGCCAGCATGATCGCGGAGGAGCAGGCCATGATGTCCCTCTACCATCAGGGCAAGATGGATATGCACCAGTACATGGCCTTCACCCTGCAACCGCTGGCGGGCAAGACGCGCCAGTGGCTCGACTCGCTCTGTGCCCGCTTTGCCGAGCAGGTGCTGCGTGAGCGCCTCTACCCCGAGGGGTTGGCGCGTATCGAATGGCATCGGGAGCGGGGCGACGATCTGGTGCTCATCTCCGCCTCCGGCGAGCATCTGGTGGCCCCCATGGCGAAGATGCTGGGGATGGATCACTGCGTCGCCATTTTGCTCGATGAGGAGGAGGGGATGCTGACCGGCCAGACCCGCGGCACCCTCAGCTTTCGCGAGGGCAAGGTGGCCCGCATAAACCAGCTGTTTGCAGGCAGGGACCACCTCTGGCAGGGGAGCTTTGGCTACAGCGACTCCCACAACGATCTGCCCATGCTGCGGGCGGTGAGCCATCCCCATGCGGTCAATCCTGCCCCCGCGCTGCGTCAGCAGGCCGAGGAGCTGGGCTGGCCGGTGTGGGAGTGGCAGCGCTGAGCCGCGCGCCACACAGGCTTAACGTGCGGCAAGAAGCACGAAAAACAAAGAGAGAGGCAGGAGCCTCTCTCTTTGTTTTTGCGGACAGCGTTGTGGATGAGGCTGGCCGCTGGGGCTACCCTTCGTTGGTTTGTTGTCGGGGCTCGCCAAAGGCGGGAATGTCCTCCTCGGCACTCTGGTGAGGGGCGTGGCGCAGCGGGAAGCAGATACGGTTTTTCCCCTCCCGCTTGGCCTGGTAGACCCCCTTGTCGGCCAGCTCCACCAGTTCTTTGGCCGAGAGCCCGGAGCGGCTGAAAGCCACCCCGCCGCTGATGGTGATGGTGAGATCGGGTTCGCGCCACTCCAGCTGCTCCACCCCGAGCCGGAACGCTTCCAGCAGGGAGGGGAGCATCGGCTGCTCTTCGCCGTAACGGAAGATCAGCACCAGCTCCTCGCCGCCATAGCGGCAGAACCAGCCCCACTCGTGGAACAGATTCATGCCCAGCTTGCTCACCCGCTTGAGCACCACATCCCCTGCCTGATGGCCATGGGTATCGTTGACTCGCTTGAAATCATCCAGATCGAACATCACCACCCCGAAGGGGGCGCCACTGTTGAGCTGCTTCTGCAGGCACTCGTCGAAGAAGCGGCGGTTGTAGAGCCCGGTGAGCTTGTCCTGATGGGCTTGCAGGCGGATCTGGGCAAAGTCCTGGCTGGCGGCATCCATCTCTTCATAGACCTTGGCCAGCTCCAGCATACGGCGGCCGTTGTAGGCGATACCGCCAGAGCGGCTGGCGCGGATCAGCAGGGTGATCTCCCCCAGCATGCGGCGGAAGTAGCGGGACCAGAGCAGGGCCAGCAGCAGATAGAGAATGCAGGCGACGGCAATCATCAACTGCACGTTGATGGAGACGCTGTCGATCACCTGCTGCATGCTGGCAGTCGGCTCGACGCTGAGCAGGATCCAGCGCTGCTCGGGGATGCGGTAGTAGGAGACCATCAGGCCGCTGGCATCATCGAGGAAAAAGCCCTGCGGCTGTTGCATCCGGGCCAGCCAGTCGGGGTGAGCGAGGGGTTTGAATACCCGTTCACGATCCGGATGGGCCAGCACCAGCCCGTCATGGTTGAGCAGGATCTGATAACCATTGCCCAGATGGTGACTCTGATCATGCCGACTGTTTAGCCAGCTGGCGAGGGGGGTGAGCTGGGTATCCAGCGAGAGTACGCCAACCCGCTTGCCGTCAGGATCTTCAATCACCCTGGCCAGCGCCATAGTGAGAGTGCCCAAGGTGTAGTCGTAATAAGGATCAGTCCAGACAATCTGTCCGGGATGGCTGGATGCCAGCAGATACCAGGGGCGGGTTCTGGGATCGAACTTCTCGTCGGCCTGCCAGGAGGGGTGGATCAGCATCTTGCGATGCTCGGTGCCCACGTAGACGTAATCGAGCTCCATCACCTTGTGATAGGCCTGCCATTGCTGCAGGTAGCGCTCGCCGTTAAGGATCTCAGGGCCGCTGAAATCCCGATAATTTACCTGCTGATAAATGAGCGTAAACTGGCGTTTGAGGGTCGCCAGATAGGGTTCGATCAGGGTATGGAAATACTGGGTGTTGCGAGCAATCAGATATTGTTGCTGCTCGTGGCGCAGGGTGCGCTCCATATGCAGGTAGTAGATGCTGCCGAGCAGCAACACAGGGATAAAGAGCAAGAGGAGGCCCAGCCGCATGCGGGTGATCAAAGACCAAGTGTTCTTGGGCTTGGCGGGGGACATGAACAGATCCTTTTCGTCTCGGGTGACACCAGCATATATGATGCGGTGCGGCTCGTCTAAAGGCAGAAAATGAGATGTTTCCGATGCTGAACCACACTCTGCTCTCAATGATTCATTATGGCAGCATAGCGGTGCTGATCCTTGCCCTCTGTGTCGAGTATCTGATCTTTCGGCGCGGCCTGAACATGCTGCGAGTGCGCCGCCTGCTGTTGGCAGATGGGGTGGCGGCGCTGGCGCTCTTCTCCATCTTTGCCACCGGGTGTCTACTGGCCCTCGAGCATGCCAACTCGGTGGTGCAGATCTTTGCCCATCCTGCCCACGGCCTCAAGATGGGGCTGTTTCTGCTTATTGTCGGCTCCCTCGTTTATCCCAGCCGCCTCTTCTATCGCTGGCGTCGCGCCCTGCGTCTGGGCAAGGCGCCGATGATCTCCATCCAGCAGCACTTCCGGGTGGTGTGGATCCTGCGGGGCAATCTGCTACTGATTGCCCTGTTGGCCGTGTTCACCAAGCCCTCGCTGCTGTAACACTCGCGGTGCTCAAAAGCAGTGCGATGCAGCGCGTTGAGAGCGAGAGCGAAGACAAAGAGTGGAGACAAGAGGATAGGGAGGCGGGTATCTTGGATCGGGTAACCCGTCACGCGCCGATTTAAGGAAGAATCGCCATGCGCTCCAATCTGATGTTGCTGATGGCTGCCACCATCTGGGGTATGGGCTTTGTCGCCCAGCGCCTCGGGATGGATCACATGGGGCCCTATACCTTCAATGGCCTGCGCTTTCTGCTCGGCGCCCTCTCCCTGCTGCCGCTGCTCTGGTGGCTCAAATCCCGACAACCTGTTGCCATCGCGAGCGACCATCGCCAACTGCTGATCGGTGGTGTGCTGGCCGGGCTGGTGCTGTTCTGTGCCGCCTCCCTGCAGCAGGTGGGGCTGCTTTATACCACGGCCGCCAAGGCCGGTTTCATCACCGGGCTCTACATCATTCTGGTGCCGGTACTGGGGCTGCTGCTGCGCCACAAGAGCGGACTCAATACCTGGATTGGTGCCCTGATTGCTCTGACGGGCCTCTATGTGTTGAGCGTCACCGACGAGTTCACCATCGGCTTTGGCGATCTGTTGCAGGTGGTCGGCGCCCTGTTCTGGGCCGTTCACCTGCTGCTGGTGGATCACTACTCCAACCGGGTTGCTCCCATCAAGCTCGCCGGGGTGCAGTTCGTGGTGTGCGGCCTGCTCAGCCTCGCCACTGCTTTTGTTATCGAAAGCCCGACTGTTAGCGGCGCCGTGGCCGGTTGGCAGGCGCTGCTCTACGCCGGGCTGGTGTCGGTCGGGGTGGGTTATACCCTGCAGGTGGTGGGGCAGCGTGGCGCCCATCCGGCCCATGCCGCCATCATCCTCAGTCTGGAGACCGTCTTTGCTGCCGTGGGGGGCGTGTTGCTGTTGGGTGAGACGCTGGACGAGCGCGCCATCGCCGGTTGCGCCCTGATGTTGGCGGGAATGCTCATCTCCCAGATCCGGCTGCGCTGGTGGTGGAAGTCGCGCCGGGACAAGGTGCCTGCGACCAAGTAAACCGCGCTCGCTGCATAACAAAACGCCCCGACAGTCGGGGCGTTTTGCATGATGGCGATTTGGATCAGGGGCGCTGATCCAGCTCGCGCTCCAGCTCCATGGCTTTCTGACGGGCCGGATGGGTATTGAGGCGCTGCCAGTAGGCTTGCAGGTGCGGGAAGTGGGCCAGCTGACCATTTTGCGCCAGCAGATCCACCAGGAAGGAGTTCATGATGTCGGCGCCGGAGAGGCGATCCCCCACCAAGTAGCGGCGATTCGCCAGTACCTCATTGAGGTAGCCCAGCACCTTGGCACACTCGGCCTTGGCATAGTCCGGCAGGAAGCGCATCGGGCTACCATCTTTGCGCACAAACATATCCAGCAGCAGCGGCAGGATGCCGGAGCTCTCGGCAAAGTGGAGCCACTGCAGATATTCGGGATACTCCGGGCTATCTGGTGCCGGTGCCAGCCGATCGGCGGCGTAGCGGGCGATCAGGTACTCGGTGATGGCGCCCGATTCCGCCAGCACCCGGCCGTTGAACTCGATGACCGGCGACTTGCCGAGAGGGTGAATGGCTTTGAGCTCGGGCGGTGCCAGAAAGGTGGCGGCATCGCGCTGATACGCCTTGATCTCATAGGGCTGGCCCAGCTCTTCGAGCAGCCAGATGATGCGCTGGGAGCGGGATTTGTTCAGGTGGTGCAGGACTATCATAACGACCTCGATTCGGTGGCAGGAAAGTGTGTACGAACGGGCAAGGGGGGCGGTTCACCGGCAGTAAAAAAAGAGCGGGCTGATGCCCGCTCGCTCAACGCCCGACTCAGGCCTCCAGCGCCTGATCCAGATCCGCCAGAATGTCCTCGATCGCCTCGATCCCTACCGACAGCCGGATCATCTCCGGTTTCACGCCAGCCTTGGCCTGCTCCTCCTCGCTCAGCTGGCGATGGGTGGTGGAGGCCGGATGGCAGGCCAGCGACTTGGCGTCGCCGATATTGACCAGCCGCTTGAAGATCTTCAGCGCATCGTAGAAGCGCACCCCCGCCTCGTAGCCATCCTTCAGACCGAACGAGAGGATGGCCGAGGGGCGGCCGGCCATGTACTTCTCCGCCAGCAGATAGTGCGGGTGACCCGGCAGACCGGCGTAGCTGACCCAGGCCACCTTGGGGTGATGCTTGAGGTGGTTGGCAACCCGCAGGGCGTTATCCACGTGGCGCTCCATGCGCAGGCTCAGGGTCTCCAGCCCTTGCAGCAGCAGGAAGGCGTTCATCGGCGCCAGCGCCGCGCCGGTATTGCGCAGGGGCACTGTGCGTACCCGCCCGATAAAGGCCGCCGGGCCAAAGGCCTCGGTATAGACCACCCCGTGGTAGGAGGGTTCGGGTTTGGTCAGCTGGGGGAAGCGCTCGGCGTGATCCGCCCAGGGGAACTTGCCCGAGTCGACCACCACGCCACCCAGCGAGTTGCCGTGGCCGCCGACATATTTGGTGAGGCTGTGGACCACGATGTCGGCGCCGTGTTCGATGGGCTTGCAGAGCACCGGGGTGGCGACCGTGTTGTCGACGATGAGCGGCACACCACGGGCGTGGGCGGCCTTGGCCAGCGCGGCCAGATCGACGATGTTGCCCGCCGGGTTGCCGATGCTCTCGCAGTAGACTGCCTTGGTCTTGTCGTCGATCAGGGCGGCGATGGCTTCGGCGCTGTCATCCTTGGCGAAGCGCACCTCGACCCCGAAACTCGGCAGCATGTGGGCGAACAAGGTGTAGGTGCCGCCATAGAGCTGGGGCGTGGAGACGATGTTGTCACCGGCGGCGGTCAGCGCCTGAATGGCGTAGGTGATGGCGGCGGAACCTGCCGAGACCACCAGCGCGGCGATCCCCCCTTCCAGCGCGGCCATCCGCTGCTCCAGCACATCGTTGGTGGGGTTCATGATGCGGGTGTAGATGTTGCCCGGCACCGCCAGATTGAACAGATCCGCCCCGTGCTGGGCGCTCTCGAACTCGTAGGCCACCGTCTGGTAGATGGGCACGGCGACGGCTTTGGTGGTGGGGTCGTTGGAAAAGCCGTGGTGCAAGGCCAGGGTCGCATCTTTCATCACACACTCCTTGTTGGATGTTGCTTATGGCAGTTATAGATGGATAGACGTCCAATCTATCAGGCCCGTGGCCGATGTAAACAGCAAGATCCGGCAAAGCAATGTCGCCCGCAGGGGATGCGCGTCCCGAGTGGTTGGTATGGCCCGCACTCAGAGGCGACGGCGATACTCCTTGTCATCGATCTGGTTCATATCCCACTGCATCAGGCGGTTGAGCTGCTGCATGGGATCCTCGATAAGTGGCAGCGGGCGCGGCAGGATCCGCTTGAAGTAACGGCGCAAGGTCTGCTGGATCCGGTTCGGTTTGATGGGGTTGGCGTGGCTCATGATGGTGCTCCTCTGCTGTGGTTATCACGTTCATCAGCAGTATTGAGCTAAAATGCGGAAGTAAAAACTGATGACTTATAGCAACAGGATTTCCTCTTTTATGCCAACCGGTCGCCTCTACCAGCAATTTCAACGACTCGCCCAGCTGCTTGGCAGCGACGAGCGGGAGATCAGCCTCGCCGAGGTGGCGGATCTGCTCTGCTGCACCCCGCGCAACGCTCGCCTGCTGCTGCGGCGGATGCAGGATCAGGGCTGGCTCAGCTGGTCGGCGGAAGCGGGGCGGGGGCGGCGCTCCCGACTCACCCTGCTCGACAGTCAGGAGAGCCTGACCCGGCGCCGCTTGCGGGATCTGCTCAGTCAGGGACAGCTGGCGCAGGCGGTGCGGCTGGCCGAGGATCGCCTCGATCTGCTCACCCCGCTGCTGATCGAACAGCTCGGTCAGGCCACCCGCGAGGGGCGCCAGATCCTGCGGGTGCCATACTATCGCCCGTTGCCGCAGTTGCTGCCCACCGGCCCGATGCGCCGCTCCGAAATTCACCTGAGCCGCCAGATCTTCAACGGCCTCACCCGGCGAAATGAGGAAAATGGGGAAATCGAAGGGGATCTGGCCCACCACTGGGAGTGTCTGGGCCCTTGCCACTGGCGTTTCTATCTGCGCCCGGCGGTGCGCTTTCACCACGGTCGCGAGCTGGTGGTGGAGGATGTGATGGAGAGTCTGCTGGCTTTGCGGGATCGCCCGCTGTTCGCCCATCTGGACCGGCTGGAGAGCCCCTGGCCGCGCACCCTGGATCTCTATCTCGACAGCCCGGATCCCTGGCTGCCCCACCTGCTGGCCGAACCGGTTGCGACCATTTTGCCGCGGGAGCTCAAGGGGGAGGCAGGCTTTGCCCTGCAACCGGTGGGCACCGGCCCCTACCGGGTGGCCGCCAACGATCCCCTGCATCTTTGCCTTGCGGCGTTTGACGACTACTTCGGCCTGCGCGCCCTGCTCGACGAGATCGATATCTGGATGCTGCCGGAGCTGGCGGAGCGGCTGGAGACCCACCTGCAGCTGGGGCGCGACAGCCCTGAGCTCGGCACCATGCGCGGCGAATCGGAGCTGGAGTCGGGCTGCTACTTCCTGCTGCAGGATGATCGTTCCGGATCCTTGCAGGATCCCGCCCTGCGGCAGTGGCTGGGCCAGCTGCTCAATCCGGTAACCCTGATGGGGCGGGTCGCCCCCGAGTTGCAACGGGGCTGGACCAGCGCCCTCGGCCTGCTGCCCCACTGGCGCGAAGCACTGCCCGCCCCCTTGCCCACACCGGCGCAGTTGCCGACGACCTTGGTGCTGGCCTGTTTCAACCAGCATCTGGAGTTCAACGAGTGCGCCAACGCCATGAGCAGCCTGCTGGCCGAACAGGGGATCCGGCTGGAGGTGCGCACCCTCGATTACGGCCGCTGGGTGAGTGGCGAGGATGAAGACGTGGATCTCTGGCTCGGCACCCTCAATCTCGAACATGCCGGCCCTTTTGCCCCCTACGCCTGGCTGCAGGGCACCCCGTTGCTGCGCAAAGTGTGGAGCAGTCAGCATGAGTTGTGGCAGGGCTTGATGCAGTGGCGGGCCAGCGGTGCCGAGCCTGGCCCCCGCGCCCTGCTGGCAAGGGTGCAGCAGCAGAGCTGGTTTGTGCCGCTGTTTCACCACTGGCTGGAGCTGGAGAGCCGGGTCGGCGTGCACGGGGTGCGGATGACAGCGCTCGGCTGGTTCGATTTTCGCAGCGCCTGGCTGCGGCCGGAACCGTCCCATCAGCCCGCAGAGGCGCCATAGTTCGTCCAATTTCTGTCGCGGCTGACGGGCGTTCCGTGGCCGCTTGCGTGAAAGATCCGTAAATCGGCCGCTGCTGCACAGTTTGTGTCACGCCTCTGTGCCATGCTGTTTCAGGTTATGGACAGCAGAGCAAATGAGGAAAACGATGAGCAACAATTCAGACAGTTCCGCAGGAAAATGCCCGGTCATGCACGGGGGAACCACCTCCGTCGAGACGTCCAGAATGGAGTGGTGGCCGAAGAGCCTCAACCTCGACATTCTTCACCAACACGATACCAAGACCAATCCGCTGGGGGCCGGTTTCAACTATCGGGAAGCCTTGAAGGGGCTCGATATGGCGGCCCTCAAGCAGGATGTGACCGCCCTGATGACCGACAGTCAGGAGTGGTGGCCCGCCGACTGGGGCCACTACGGCGGCCTGATGATCCGCATGGCTTGGCACTCGGCCGGGACTTATCGCATCGCCGATGGCCGTGGTGGTGGCGGCAGCGGCAACCAGCGTTTCGCCCCTCTCAACTCCTGGCCGGATAACGCCAACCTCGACAAGGCCCGTCGCCTGCTGTGGCCCATCAAGAAGAAATACGGCAACAAGATCAGCTGGGCCGATTTGCTCATTCTGGCGGGCACCGTGGCTTATGAGTCCATGGGGCTCAAGACCTTCGGCTTCGCCTTTGGCCGCGAGGATATCTGGCACCCGGAGAAGGATATCTACTGGGGATCGGAGAAGGAGTGGCTGGCGCCCAGCGGCAAGCCGGGCGGTCGTTACTCCGGCGAGCGGGATCTGGAAAATCCGCTGGCGGCGGTGATGATGGGGCTTATCTACGTCAACCCGGAAGGGGTGGATGGCCAGCCCGATCCGCTGAAAACTGCGCAGGATATGCGAGTCACCTTCGCTCGCATGGCGATGGAGGATGAAGAGACGGTAGCGTTGACCGCCGGTGGCCACACCGTCGGCAAGGCTCACGGCAACGGCGATGCCAAACAGCTCGGGCCCGAGCCGGAAGGGGCCAGCCTCGAGGAGCAGGGGCTCGGCTGGATCAATCACCACAGCCGCGGCATCGGCCGCAACACTGTGACCAGCGGCATCGAAGGGGCCTGGACCACCCACCCGACCCAATGGGACAACGGCTACTTCGATCTACTGTTCAAGTACGACTGGTGGTTGCAAAAATCTCCGGCGGGGGCCCATCAGTGGGAACCGATCAATATCGCCGAAGAGGATATGCCGGTGGATGTGGAGGACCCGTCGATCCGCTGCAAACCCATGATGACGGATGCCGACATGGCGCTCAAATTCGATCCCGAGTATCGCAAGATTGCCGAGCGCTTCCGCGATGACCCGGCGGCCTTCTCCGACGCCTTTGCCCGCGCCTGGTTCAAGCTGACCCACAGGGATATGGGGCCGAAGAGCCGCTATGTCGGCCCCTATGTGCCGACAGAAGATCTGATCTGGCAGGATCCGGTGCCTGCCGGACGTGCCGATTATGACGTGGCGGCGGTGAAGGCCCGGATTGCCGCCAGCGGCCTCTCCATCAGCGAGCGGGTCACTACCGCCTGGGATAGTGCCCGTACCTTCCGTGGCTCCGACAAGCGGGGTGGTGCCAACGGCGCCCGCATCCGGCTGGCGCCCCAGAAGGATTGGCCGGGCAACGAACCGGCGAAGTTGGCAAAGGTGCTGGCGGTCTATGACAAGCTGGCGGCCGAGTGTGGCGTCAGCGTCGCGGATCTCATCGTGCTGGGGGGCAACCTCGCCATCGAGCAGGCTGCCCAGGCCGCCGGAGTGACGGTGAGCGTGCCGTTTGCGCCGGGCCGGGGGGACGCCACTCAGGCTCAGACCGATGTGGCCTCGTTCGAGGTGCTGGAGCCGCTGGCCGACGGCTTCCGCAACTGGCTCAAGCAGGACTATGTGGTGACGGCGGAGGAGTTGCTGCTGGATCGCGCCCAGCTGATGGGGCTCACCGCCTGCGAGATGACGGCGCTGGTCGGCGGGATGCGGGTGCTCGGTACCAACCACGGCGGTACCGGGCACGGGGTCTTTACCGATCGGGTCGGGGTACTCAGCAACGACTTCTTCGTCAACCTGACCGACATGGGCTACCAGTGGCTGCCGAAAGCGAGCAATCTCTACGAGATCCGCGATCGCCGCAGCGGCGCGCTGAAGTGGACGGCCACCCGGGTGGATCTGGTGTTCGGCTCCAACTCGGTGCTGCGCGCTTATGCCGAGGTCTATGCCCAGGATGACAACAAGGAGAAGTTTGTCTGTGACTTCATCACCGCCTGGAACAAGGTGATGAATGCGGATCGCTTCGATCTGTTGGGCTAGTCCCCGAGCCGTTTGGTTATCTGCATCAGCCCCGCACACCCTAGGTGTGTGGGGCTTTTTACAGCCCGCTTTTCTGTGCAGCCCTACCATCCGCCGCACTGCGACACCCGCTGGCCGGTCGCGCAGGGTCGTGGGCATCCCTGTGCTTGGGCCAGCAGTATCATGTAACATGCTGATCCGCTGGTGATGCCCGGCAGCCACCCCATTGGCCACTGATGTCCAATCAACAGGACAAGGACAGAAACAAAGAGACAAGGAGTCAACTCATGCTGGAAATGCAGATCCAACCCCGCTTTCAGGAGACGGATGCCCTCGGCCATATCAACAATACGGTGCCGGCGGTCTGGTTCGAATCGGCGCGAGATCCCCTGTTCCGGATCTTCTCCCCGGATCTGGATGTGCATAACTGGCATCTGATCATCGCGGGCTATACGGTGCAGTTCAAACGGGAGCTGTTCTACGGCCAGCCGGTCACCATCAAGACTGGCGTGCGCCGCATCGGCACCAGCTCCTTTACGGTCTGGCAGGAGGCCTGGCAGGGCGGCGAACTGGCCGTCACCGCCGAAACGACCCTGATCCATTTTGACTACCGGGCCCGCCAATCCCTGCCCCTGAGCGATGCTCACCGGGAAGGGCTGCGGGCCTGGCTGACAGAGAGTTAACCACGGGCCGGATGGCCCATCACAGGAGTGTTATGTACAACTCAATGCGCAACACAGCGATCGCGCTGACCCTGGGATTCTGCTCCCTCCCTTCTCTGGCCGCTTCTCTCGCCGAGCAGTTTACCCTGATGGAGAAGGGGGCCGAGAGCGCCCTCGATACCCGTCAATTCAGCCATGACGGCGTCGATATCAAGGCCTGGATCGATGGCGCCCCCGTCATCATCGCCGTGCCCATCATGAACGAGCTGGGCAAGCTGGAAGGGGAGAGCCGCTACTACTTCAAGGGCGGCAAGCTGTTCGGGGTCAAAGAGCCCGCCGCCCAGTTTGCCTTTGATGACAGCGGCAAGCTGACCCAATGGCTGGACGAGAAGGGGCAGCCCGCCGAGTTCGTCAGCAAGATGAGCATGCAGCAGCGTCAGGAGTGGCTCACCAAGCGAGCCGCCGAGCTGAGCAAGCTGTTTGTGGTGAGCGCGGCCGAACAGAAGGCGGCCAAGGGTGGCGTCAAGCTGAAGGGGGCGGATCTCGCTCACTGGCTATGCAACGGCAAACTGATGGATCTCGCCCACGGCGACAAGGTGATCTTCGAGCAGGATAAGCTGAAGATTGGCGAGCAGGGGATCGAGGGGGAGGTCTCCCTGCGTCAGGAGAAGGGGTGGCAGGAGCTGAGCCTCAAGTGCGAGGTACAGGGCACTCAGGTAACCCGCCTCACCTGGCAGCCGCTGCCGGGTGCCAACAAGCCGCAATAAGCGCAATAGCAAGGGGGCCCATCACGGGCCCCCTTCTCATTCGGTGTGTGGCTCCCCCAGCTTGAGCCGGGTGAGTGCCTCGACCCGGCGCCACTGTCCGGGCTCGAACCAGCGGGCCAGCACCTCCTGCTGCTGTTCGGCCCGGGCCTCGTTCGGCAGTTGTCTGAACTCGGCCAGAAAGCCGCTGAGCTGCTCCTCGAACCCCTGCCGGTTCTGCTCCAGCTGGCGCATCCGATCCACCGCTTCCGGCCCCCCCGTCTCCAGCAGCAGAGCCTCCCGTTTGGCCGGGTCCATCTGCGCCAGCTCTTGCAACTCCTCAAGCAGGCGGCTGTTGGCCTCCGCTTCGCGAAACCAGCCCGGTTGCTCCGCCAGCCAGAGATCCAGCTCGCTGGCCAGCTGCGACTTGTCGCTGTCTCTTGCCTCCGCCAGCGCCCTGCGGCGCAGGGTCAGCTGCTCCATCAGTCGATCCTCGGCAAACAGCTGGGCCTGCTCGGCCGGGGTAAAGCTCTGCTGGCGCAGTTGCTCCCGCTCGTCAAACAGGATCTGCAGGCTGGCGAGGGAGATCTCGGTGGGCACTGTCAGGCTGCTCTGGGCGGAGACAAAGGTGCGATAGCGCGCCTGCAGGGCATCGGCTGCCTCCTGCTCGGGATCGTGCGGGTGGCTCTGTGCATGCTGGCTGGCTTGAGCGGGGGATGAGTCTGCCGTCGGTGCCGTGGGCCAGAGCAACACTCCGCCAAGCAGCAGGGTGATGGCGCAGGGTACGACGAGCAGGGTGGCTATCTTCATAGTCCCAGCTCCTTGAGACGGTTGGCATGCTGGCGATAGAGGGTGACCGGATCGGTCTCGAACAGATGGTGGATGCCGAAGGACTGGTTCACCTCATCCAGATGGTTCATCCGGTAGTCGGTGCCGATCACCTTGCCGAGGTGGCTGCTGCAGACCCCGACCAGTCCATCATTGGGTTCCTTGAAGAAGGCGCCGGTCAGCGCCAGCGCAGGATCCACCGGATCCAGCAGATTGGTCAGGTTGCCGCGCCCACTCCAGGAGAAGTAGTAGACGCCGTTGCTGGCCTGCATCGGCCCCTCGCCGCAATAGCGGCTGGGCAGCCCCTCCGGATAGCGCTGGTTGAACTGGCTGGCCCCCTTGCTGGTAAGGGCATCGAGGGCTGCGACCGGATCTTGTGGCAGCTGACTCCCGCCCGAGAGCAGCGAAATCATGCCGGAGAGGGCGTGGGCTGCGGCGGCCGCCAGCTTCTCGGCGGCCGAGCCGGGGGCGGCATTGGCCCGCACCAGATCGGCAATCTCTGAGCCGTAGTTGACCCCGCCGACGCTGGTGGCGGAGGCGACCAGCTCGGGGGCGACCGAAGCGACATAGCGGATGGTCGGGCCGCCATGGGAGTGGCCGATCAGGTTGACCTTCTCGGCGCCGGTGGCAGCCAGCAGCAGCTCAACTTGGGCGAGCAGTTGCTCCCCCCGTTGCTCCGAACTGGCGGTGGCCGATACCTGAGCCACGTAGACTTTGGCACCATCCCGGCTCAGGGCCTGGGGAATGCCGTAGAAGTAATCGACCCCGAGCAGCTTGTCGAAGCCGAACAGGCCGTGCACCAGCACTATGGGGTAGCGGGTCTGGGTGTATCCGCTGGCGTGTGCCAGCATGGGCAGGGTGCAGAGCAGCACCAGAAGCCATCTCTTCATCATCAGCATCCTTGTTGAATCGTGAGGAACAGATTGTGTGGCGTACTCCATGTTCGCCGGTGCCAGTATGGTGGCTGCTGACGGGAGAGGCTGTGAGGGGGATCGCAACTCGGGATTCAAAAGGAATTCAGGGTGCGGGCGGGGAAGCGGTGCTCCCCGCCCTACGGCTTATTGCCACTCCACCAGGTGATACTGCTTCTTGCCCCGGCGCAGCAGCAGGTAGCGACCAAACAGCCGATCAGTGGCGCTCAGCTGATCATCTTGCTTGAGCACACCATTGAGGCTGATGGCGCCCGCCGCCAGCAGTTCGCGGGCGATGCGCCTGGAGTTAGCCAGACCGCAGCTGACCAGCAGGCTGACCAGATCCGTCTCGCCGCTGACGGTGCTGCTCGGCATGCCATCCTGCGCCAGCTGGGCCAGATCGCTCTCGCCGAGGCGGGCCACATCGCCGCTAAACAGCAGCTCGCTGATGCGCTGCACCGCTGCCAGCGCCGCCTTGCCGTGTACCAGCTCGGTCAGCTCATCGGCCAGCACCTGCTGGGCCTGCTTTCGCCCCTGCCGCTTGGCGTCTTCCGCCTCCAGTGCATCAATCTCGCTCAGCGACATAAAGCTGTAGTAGCGCAGGAAGCGGTAGACATCCTCATCCGCGGTGCCGAGCCAGAACTGGTAGAAGGCGTAAGGGGAGGTGAGCGCCGGATCGAGCCAGACCGCGCCCCCTTCGGTCTTGCCGAACTTGGTGCCGTCTGCCTTGGTGATAAGGGGCAGGGTCATGCCGTGCACCTGAGCCTGATGGAGGCGACGGGTGAGATCCATGCCGCTGGTGATATTGCCCCACTGGTCGTTGCCGCCAATCTGCAGGGTGCAACCGAGCCGCTGGTGCAGCACCGCAAAGTCGTAGGATTGCAGCAGAGCGTAGGAGAACTCGGTGAACGAGATGCCCTGATCCGGGCGGGCCAGTCGCTGGCGCACCGACTCCCGCGCCAGCATTGCATTGACCGAGAAGTGCTTGCCGATATCCCGCAGAAAATCGAGGGCGGACATCTGCCCCATCCAGTCGCCATTGTTGACCAGTTGCGGGGCCGACAGGCCCTCATCGGCGGGCAGCAGCGCCCTGATCTGGGCCGACAGGCTGGCGACCCAACCCTGCACGGTATCGGCACTGTTGAGGCTGCGCTCGGTCGCCTTGAAGCTGGGATCGCCAATAAGGCCGGTTGCCCCGCCCACCAGTGCCACCGGGGTGTGGCCCGCCAGCTGGAAGCGGCGCAGCATCAAGAGCGGCACCAGATGACCGATATGCAGGCTGCCGGCGGTGGGATCGAACCCGCAATAGACGGTGCGCGGGGTGGCAAGATGATCGGCCAGGGCCGCTGGGTCGGAATTCTGGGCCACAAGGCCGCGCTCGGTCAGCTCATCGAGCAGGTGGGGGTTGATCATGGGTTCTCCAACAGCAGGGGGAAAAGCCGTCATCCTCGCCGTTCTGGCTGGTGGCGGATATGTCCCCTGAGGGACAGTTTTGCCACTCTCGTGCTAGCATTCAGCCATAGCGGGGAATCGCTCCTCGTCACCGGAAACGTGCCACCATGACCCAGCCATTCACCACAGATGCCTTGACCCGCAGCATGACCGGGGTGGTCGATGCCCTGCACAGCAGCGCCTTTGCGGCGGCGTTGGTGCGGCTGATCCAGCAACAGGTGGCGTTTGATTGCGCCCTGCTGCTCGGGGTGGGGCAGCGGCCCGTCTACCTCTACGACAACCTCAACCATCAGCGGGCTCTGCTGTTTGATCGCTACCTCACCAGCCACTTCAGTCAGGATCCCTTTATGCAGGCGCTGGAGCAGGGCTTGCCTGCCGGCGTCTGGACCCTGGCGCAGGTCTCCCAAGGGCGGCTCGATCCCGAATATCGCCACCACTTCTATCAGGCCACCGGCTGGCAGGAGGAGGTGGGGCTGATCCTGCCGGTGCGGGACGGGCTGACGCTGATGCTGTTTCTGGGGCGCCTCGACAAGCGCAGTACCCTCAGTCGTGACGAGCTGGCGAGGCTGGAGCAGCTGTTCCCGCTGGTGCATTCGCTCTGTCGTCAGCAGTGGCGGCAGAGCCAGCCGCTGTTGGCCCAGAGCACTGCGCTGCCAGACAGCGCCAGCCTCCGGAGTGCGGTGGAGCAGGCTATGTCGAGTGTCGGGGGGGATTTGCTCACCCGGCGCGAGCGGCAGGTGGCGGAGTTGCTGCTGCAGGGATTGGATACCGAGGCGATTGCCGCAGCGCTCGGGATTGGCAGCGGCACGGTGAAGAATCACCGCAAGCATCTCTATGGCAAGCTGCGGCTCGGCTCGCGGGCCGAGCTGTTCAATCTCTTTCTGAACCACCTCATTACTGCTCCGGTGGAGGCATCGCAGGCGTCATCGGCGGGAGATAGAGAGAGCCCGCCATAGGGTGGGCCGGAGTTACTCGATGCTCGGGATGGTGGGAGTTGTTTCGGGCAGGATACTGAGCAACTGGTAGCGCTTCATCAGCTGCTTGTATTCATCCCCCTGTTTGACCTTGTCCAGCGCCTGTTGCAGGCGGGCAACCTGTTGCTTGTCTGCCCTCAGGTTGAAGGCGAAGCAGTTATCCTGCTCTTCAATGATCGCGACGGTGACAAAATCCTCGCTGGGAAAACCCAGCTCCTTGGCCTGATGGCGCAGCATCACCTCGTTGCCCGCCACCAGATCGGTGCGTGCCATGATGAGCTGGCGCACCACCTGATCCATGCGCTCTACCGACATCATATTGCCAGGGCTGATCCCGCGGTTGAGCAGCAACTGCTCCCCGACATCCGCCTGCATCACACCAATCTGCAGCTTGGCGAGATCCGCTTTGCTGGCCACTTTGGGGGCATCCTGCTTGCGGCCGACCAGCGCGACCCTGGAGTGGCTGATGGGGCAGACCCAGAGGAAGTGGGGATCCCGCTCCTTGGTATGTGCCGTGGTAAAGAGCACGGCCTCTTGCTGCTGGGTCAGCAGATACCAGCCGCGGGCCCAGGGCAGAAAGTGGATGGGTTGCTCCGGCTCCCCCATTTCGCGCCACATCAGGCGCAGCAACTCGACTGCTAACCCCACAGGCTGACCATTTTTATCCTGGCCATTGAGTGGCATGTTCTGCTCCGAATAGTAGATAAGTGCCGGAGCCGGGAGCGCGATAAACAGGGCGAGAGAAGCGAGAGCAGGGAGCAGACGACGCATGATGCACTCCTTGTGCGGGTAGTTACCTAACAGTCTATGTGGCCTTTTCCATAACGTCATGATCCGGTAGCGGGATAAAAAACAGGCCACCTTGCGGTGGCCTGTCGGTTTATTTGAGCAGGGCTTCCATCTCCGCCTCTGCCTTGGCGCGCGCCTTGGCTTCCGCCGCTCTGGCGGCATCGGCGACGCTCTCTCCGGCCGTATGGGATGCGGCACTGACAGCCTGTTTGGCCGGATCGGTAACGGCCTTGGTTGCCTCTTGCGTCACGGTAGCGGCAGCACTGCTGACTGCCTGTTTGGCAGGCGCGGCAAAGGCTTTGGTGGCTTCTTGCGTCGCGGTCGCAGCGGCACTGCTGACGGCCTGTTTGGCAGGAGCGGTAACAGCCTTGGTGGCTTCTTGGGTCATGGTCGCAGCGGCGTTGCTGACGGCCTGTTTGGCAGGAGCGGCAACGGCTTTGGTGGCTTCTTGGGTCGCGGCAGCAGCGGCGCTATTGACTGCTTGCTTGGCAGGAATGGCAACGGCTTTGGCCGCTTCTTGCGTCGCGGTTGCAGCGGCGCTGCTGACGGCTTGCTTGGCAGGTGTGACAACGGCCTTGGTAGCTTCTTGCGCCGCGGTCGCAGTGGCGCTGCTGACAGCCTGTTTGGCAGGTGTGACAACGGCCTTGGTAGCTTCTTGCGCCGCGGTCGCAGCGGCGCTGCTGGCTGCCTGTTTGGCCGGAGCGGCAACGGCCTTGGTGGCTTCTTGCGTCGCGGTCGCAGCGGCACTGCTCACTGCCTGTTTGGCGGGTGCAGTGACTGCGGTGGTTGCAGTGCGGGTAAGATCGGTTGCGCTTTGGTTCACCGCTTGGGCGGCCTGTCCGGTGGCTTGTCTGGCGGCCTGCCCTGTGGCGTTGGCGGCTGCGCCGCTGATAGCCTGACTTGCGCTGTTGGTCAGCGAGCCGGTGACGCCGCGGGTCACTGTGCCCAGCGCGCTGCCAAGGGAGAAGGGGGAGGCGCCACTCTGACTGGTCGCTGCGCCGGTCAGGGCATTGGTCGCCGGGGTGAGCTGGCTGGTAGGGGTCTGCCAGCCCTGCATGGCGGTTGGCCAGGTCGGTGCCGTGCCCGCCAGATTTTCGCCGAAGGTCAGGGTGGTGCCATCCCCTTTTTGCAACAATACCGACATCTGGTTGGTTTGCGAGTTCCACACCATCCCCGCCTGCTTGGCGATATCCGGCACGGGCGCATACTCGGAGACTACATAGAAAAGCGGCCCCTCCTGCTGTAACTTGTCGGCAGTCTTGAGCAACTGCATGGTGCTGTCGTAGTTGGGGCCAAGGATGGCGGTCATCCGATCCTTGATCAGGGGTTGTTCGAACAGATTGACCTCGTTCGGGTCAAAGCCGACCAGCGGCTTGAGCAGGGCCCACATCAGTTGGCTGGTGGGGCTCATCATCAGCAATGGGGCAACGCAGGCGGACAACATCAGGCTCAGGCAGGCCGCCTGAAGCAACGGCATGATACGCATTGGGATAATATCCAAATAACGATTTGATAAGTAAGGTTATATTTTGTCAGGACGTGACAAATTCACCGGAAGTTTGCGCGTGGCAGCGAGAGACTGCCCGCAGGCGCTGGCAGGCTACCATATTGGTTCCACAATGCCAGCAGGCAGTATGATTGTCAGTCAAGTAAACCCCGGGGCTGGTCGACTCTTCGAGAGTGCCTCCCATCGAAACAGGATCCCTCTCATGAAAAATGTACTGCTCTGCCTGCTGGCCTCCCTCTGGCTCGCCCCTGCTCTGGCCGCGTCCAAAACCACTGTGGTGGGCGAGTCTGCCAGTCCCGAGCTGGTGTTGCCGCTGGGCTCATTGCCCGAGCGGGTCTGCTGGTTTGCGGATCAGAAATATTCCGAAGGGGCCCGCATTCTGCAGGGAGATATCTGGCTGGAGTGTGGCCCGCAGAACGACCTCGAGAGCAATGGCCCGTTGGCCTGGCGCTCTCCTGCGGTGGTGTTGCCTGCCACCCGTGGTGCGAAAAACCAGAAGACGATTTCCGTGGGTCAGTGAGGCTTTTCTTGATCCAGCTAAAGACATGGACGTGATCCCTGTCGCATAATGCAGCTCCTTTCTTCTCTTGGCTGGAACCTAAGAAATGGCTCGTCGCTCTTCCAATGCACAACGTCGTCGCAGTAGCTGGTGGTACAAACGCTTGTTGGCAAGGGAGCGGGAAGAGCGCGAAGCGCGTTCCGTCCGGGATTGATACAGCATTGAAAAAACGGAGCCTCGGGCTCCGTTTTCTATTTCTCACCGTCAATAGCAAGATAACGGGGGCCATCAGGCCCCCGTTTTGTTTTTGCAGATGTTGCCTGCTTGTGGCTTAGCGCTGCAAGGCGGCCAGTGCCAGTTCG
The DNA here is from genome assembly GCF_963870295.1 of Aeromonas sp. ANP5. NCBI lineage: Bacteria > Pseudomonadati > Pseudomonadota > Gammaproteobacteria > Aeromonadales > Aeromonadaceae > Aeromonas > Aeromonas sp. ANP5. Next base: position 50,030 of record NZ_CAWMRY010000025.1, read on the forward strand.
ACCCGCTTGGCGTATTCGGGGTCGGCCTGCTCGAAGTGTTTGAGCTGGGCCGCGACGATGGCGTCATCCTCCACATTGACAAGGGATCGGGCCAGGTTGGCGGCGAGCCGTGAACGCTGCCCCTCGTCCATGATGCGGAACAGGTTGCCCGGCTGGCTGTAGTAGTCGCTGTCGTAGTCACGGAAGTCGTAGTGCAGGGCGGCCCCTTCCAGACTCAGCGCAGGTTCGTGCTGCTCGCTCGGCTGTTGGGTACCGAAACGGTTCGGCTGATAGTTGGGGCTGGCGCCGCCATTGCTGTCCGCTCGCATGGCACCGTCACGATGGGCGCCGTGATGGAACGGGCAGCGCGGGGCGTTGACCGGCAGCAGACCGTGGTTGACGCCGAGGCGATAGCGCTGGGTGTCACCGTAGGAGAAGAGCCGCCCTTGCAACATGCGATCCGGCGAGAAGCCGATACCGGGCACCACGTTGGCCGGGGTAAAGGCGGCCTGCTCCACATGGGCGAAGTAGTTGTCCGGGTTCTGGTTGAGCTCCAGCACGCCCACCGGGATCAGCGGGTAGTCGCTGTGCGGCCACACCTTGGTCAGGTCGAACGGGTGGATGTTGTAAGTCTGAGCTTCGGCCTCCGGCATCACCTGCACATAGACCTTCCAGCGCGGGAAGTCGCCCCGCTCGATGGCATTGAACAGATCCGCCTGACTGGTCTCCCGATCCTGCCCGACGGCGGTGGCGGCCTCTTCATCGGTGTAGAAGCTGTGGCCCTGCTCGGTCTTGAAGTGGAACTTGACCCAGAAGCGCTCGTTGGCATCGTTGATAAAGCTGAAGGTGTGGCTGCCGTAGCCGTTCATCTCCCGCAGGCTCTTGGGGATGCCGCGATCGCTGAACAGTATGGTGACCTGATGCAGGGATTCCGGATGGCGTGACCAGAAGTCCCAGGCTGCGGTGGCGCTGCGCAGGTTGGTGCGCGGATCCCGCTTCTGGGTGTGGATGAAGTCAGGGAATTTCAGCGGATCGCGGATGAAAAAGACCGGGGTGTTGTTACCCACCAGATCCCAGTTGCCCTGCTCGGTATAGAACTTGAGAGCGAAGCCGCGCACGTCGCGTTCGGCATCGGCGGCGCCTTTCTCACCGGCCACGGTGGAGAAGCGCAGGAATACAGGCGTCTGCTTGCCGATGGCGCTGAACAGATCGGCCTTGCTGAACTGGCTGATGTCGTGGGTCACGGTAAAGGTGCCGTAGGCGCCCGAGCCCTTAGCGTGAACCACCCGCTCGGGAATGCGCTCGCGGTCGAAGTGGGCGAGTTTCTCCATCAACCAGATATCTTGCATCAGGATGGGGCCGCGCGGGCCGGCGGTGAGGCTGTTGTTGTTGTCGACGACGGGGGCGCCGTTGGCGCTGTGCAGGGTCTTGTCAGTCATGGCTTCTCTCCTTGTTGATATGGGGTCAGCCTACGGATCTGCGCCGTGCTCGGCCAATGGGCCTTTCCTCGCCCTTTGATAGGTAAGACAAATGGGTGCGGGTAGGGGATGTGTAACCGCGCCGGATATTGCATGATGGAGGTTTCGAGAAGGAGCCTCATATGCAGATTACTATCCGTCATGCCGAACCCACCGATGCCCCCGCCTTACGGGATCTCTACGCCATGCCTAATGCCCAGGCGGGCACTCTGCACCTGCCCACACCTCCCCTGAGCCAGTGGCAGAAGCGGTTGGAGAGCAGTGATGTGATCGCCTTGGTGGCCGAGGTTGACGGCCTGCTGGTAGGCCAGCTCTCGCTGCTGGTTGAGTCCAATCCGAGACGCAAGCATGTGGCCTGTATCGGTATGGGGGTACGGGATGACTGGGCCGGCAAAGGGGTGGGCTCTGCCCTGATGGCCGCGGCGCTGGATCTGGCCGATAACTGGCTCAACCTGCACCGGATTGAGCTGACCGTCTATACCGACAATGAGGCCGCACAGGCGCTCTATCGCAAGTTCGGTTTCACGCAGGAGGGGTTGGCCCGTGACTATGCCTTCCGCCAAGGGCGTTATGTGGATGCACTCTATATGGCCAGAGTTGCGGGGAGCGCCAGTCGCTAACGGCATGGTCGATTATCAGGACAGATTGCGCCCGGTGATCCGGGCGCTGGAGCAGAATCCCGATCTCTCCATTGAAACGCTGGCAAGCAGTGCCTGCTTGTCTTTCTACCATTTTCACCGGGTGTTTACGGCTGTGGCGGGGGAGACACCCGGGGAGATGTGTCGTCGTCTGCGCATCCAGCGGGCTGCTTGGCAGCTCTGCTATACCGATGCCAGTGTCACGGCCATTGCGTTGGGGGCGGGGCTCGCCAGCTCCCAGGCGTTTGCCAAGGTATTTCGCCGTTACTATGGTTGCACGCCGGGAGAGTTTCGCCGCGACAAGAGCAAGAATGGACACTTGATGAGCAAGGATGGACACGCACTTGTGCAGCCGAATCCTTATGCTGAGGGTCACTCATCAGCACGGAGCAATACCATGAAAACCATCGAGATGGACGCCCGCACTCTGGCTTATATGCGTGTCACCGGCCCCTATGGCGAGGGGTATGGTCCCGTTTGTAGTCAGCTGCATCAGTGGGCCAGCGCCCGCGGTCTGGAAGGTGGGGAGTGGATCTTCATCTATCACGATAACCCCGAGGTGACTCCGCCAGCCCAGTGTCGCACTGACAACGGGGTGACGGTGCCTGCGGGGACGGTGGGGATGGGTGCGGTCGAGATCCAGATTATTCCCGCCGGTCGTTACGCCCAGTCCCGTTATCTTATTACCGACCGCAGTCAGTATGGCCCTCGTTGGCAGGAGCATATCGGCGACATCGTTGCTGCCGGGCTGGAGTTTGGCAATGGTCCCTGCTTCGAGCTTTATCACAGCATGAGCGATGATCCTGTGCAGGACGATGTCAGCTTTTGCTCCAGCCTCAAGGGGTAGGACGCAGCAAGACGGAAGGGATGGTACAGAACGTCGCGCAGAAACGAGAGAGCCGGACAGTGTCCGGCTCTTTTGCATCTGGCGGCTGGGCGGCGGTTAGCGCTGGAACCCCTTCTGGGCGAACTTGGGACGGGCGTTCATGATCTGCTCCACCTGCTCGTCGCTCATCTTGCCGCGCGACAACCCCAGCACCTTGTAGGTGAGCAGCGGTCGGGCGGGCAGGGCGATCATCAGGGCGCGGATCTGGTTCTCGTCATCCTTCTCCCGGGTCGGTTTGCCGTAGGCGTAGGTGAGAACGCCGGCATCCATCAGGTTTTTGACGGCGGGCTCGGTGATCGGCAAGTTTATGACGCTTTTACGCTGCAGCACGAACTCGCGCAGCACCGCCTTCTCGTTGAAGTCGAGGAAGCCGATCATCTGGGCCAGCTGATCCTGCTGACGGCGCGCCTGCCACTCTTCGCATGCCCACTCCCAGGCGATCAGGAAGCCCTGACTGCAGAAGTAGGAGATGGCGATCAGCATGCCGACCCCCAGCCAGGCCGCATGATCCGCAGCCCACTGGCTGACGGCCCCTTTCATCAGCCCGGCTGGAAACAGCAGAATGATGCTGCAGCAGAGCAACAACCAGACCATCAGCCAGTTGAGGCGGTTCAGTTGATAGAAATGTTGGATCCACCGTTTCATTGTTCATCCTTCCCAAACTGTTGTGGATAGTGAACTACCTACAGCAATCGGTGTGCCAACAGCGCAATAGCAGTGGGGAGGAGGGGCTGGCGAGGTTACATTCCCTTACAACTTATTGAATGAGTTGTCATTAATTTGCCTTGTGAGGCGGCGGTCGAGTTGCTAAAACGTCCCCTCAGTCATTGGGGAGTAGCAACCCGCCCGCATTCCGGGCCGGGCCCATGTCAACACTCTTGGATCCTCGTATCCATGGCATGGGCGGCGATAGGCACTATCGCTCTGCAAGACCTTTGGCCTCGATATGCACGCCAGCCGGGCGAGCCATGTCGGGTCCATCGGTTATTCTGCTCGCCTGGCGGTATCTATTATGTTGATTACCCTGCTGTTATTTCTCGTCTCTGCGGTCACCATCTACCTTGCCTGCGAATACTTCGTCAACGGCATCGAGTGGATCGGTCACCACTTCAAACTCTCCCAAAGCGCCACCGGCTCCCTGCTGGCGGCACTGGGTACGGCACTGCCCGAGTGTATCGTGACCCTCACCGCCCTGCTGATGGGCAACACAACCGCCCAGCAGGAGATAGGCATTGGCGCCGCCCTCGGCGGGCCGCTGGTGTTGGCGACCATCGGCTATGCGGCAGTCGGCCTCACCCTGCTGCTTTGCATGGGGCGTACCGAACGGGCCATCGATGGCGAGGTGCAGCGCGAGATTGGCCGGGATCAGCGCTGGTTTATCGGCATCTTTCTGGTGGCGACCGCGCTGGGGCTGGTCGCCTTTACCGGCAAGAGCTGGTTGGCTCCGCTGTTCGTGCTGGTCTACCTCGTCTATGTAAGGCGCGAGCTGAAACAAAGCGACAGCCATGAGGTCGAGCTGCCGGAGCCCCTCAAGCTGGCTCCAAATGCCGGGATCCCGCCCCTTGGCAAGGTGCTGCTGCAGACACTGGCTGCACTGGTGGTGGTGGCGCTGGCGGCCCAGCTGTTTGTCCATCAGCTGGAGAGCATGGGCGAGCTTTTTAGCCTCTCGCCGGTGCTGGCGGCCCTGCTGTTGAGTCCGGTGGCGACCGAGATGCCGGAGCTGATGAACGTGCTGATCTGGGTGCGGCAGGGCAAGAATCGGCTGGCGCTGGCCAATATCTCCGGGGCCATGATGATCCAGGGCACTATCCCCAAGGCGTTCTGCTTGATCTTTACCCCCTGGCTGCTGGATGGCGCCATGATGGCCTCCTCGCTGGTGACGTTGCTGGCGGTGGGGTTGCTCTGGTGGGGGTTCAGAAAGGGGGTGATGACCGCCGAACGGTTGGCACTGGTCGGCCTGCTCTATCTCGGTTTTTGCGGCTGGTTGCTGGTGAGCTGAAACGGGAAGCGCGGATATGAAAAAGCCCCCTTGGCAGGGGGCTTTGTTGTATCGGTAGGGGCGGTGCTTACAGCGCGGCGATTTCGGCCTGCTGGGCTTCCAGCTTGGTCAGCTGGAGACGGTAATCTTCCAGCTTCTCGCGTTCTTTGGCGATGACCGCTTCCGGTGCCTTGGCGACGAAGGCTTCGTTGCCGAGTTTGCCTTCGATACGGCCGCACTCGCCCACCAGACGGGCAACCTCTTTGGCCAGACGGGCCAGTTCGGCATCCTTGTCGATGAGACCGGCCATCGGGATCATCAGCTCGGTGGCACCGATCAGCTTCTTCACTGACAGCGGGGCGGTTTCACCGTCCGCCAGTACGCGGATAGACTCCAGACGGGCCAGCGACTTGAGGAAGGCCTCGTTGTCGGCGGCGCGCTGGGCATCCTTGGCATCGCACTGGAGCAGCACGTTGAGGGGCACGCTCGGTGCCACGTTCATCTCGGCGCGGATGTTGCGGATGCTGACGATGAACTCCTTCACCCACTCCTGATCCGCCATCGCGGCTTCGTCCACCTTGGCGGCATCGAACTCCGGGAAGGCCTGAATCATGATGGTGTCGGCGTGTACGCCAGCCAGCGGGGCGACCGATTTCCAGATGGTCTCGGTGATGAACGGGATGATCGGGTGCGCCAGACGCAGCAGGGTTTCGAGCACAGTCACGAGGGTGTGGCGGGCAGCGCGCTGCTCGGCCTCGGAACCCTTGGTCAGTACCGGCTTGGTCAGCTCCAGATACCAGTCACAGAACTGGTTCCAGATAAATTCGTACAGCACGCCAGCCGCGATGTCGAAGCGGTAGGTATCGAGGGCGGTACGGAAGTCACGGATGGCCACTTGCAGCTGAGACTGGATCCAGCGATCCGCCAGACTGAACTGCATCTCGCCGCCGTTGAAGCCGCAATCCTGATCTTCGGTGTTCATCAGCACATAGCGGGAGGCGTTCCACAGCTTGTTGCAGAAGTTGTTGTAGCCGTCCAGGCGCTTCATGTCCCAGTTGATGTCACGACCGGTAGAGGCCAGCGCGGCCAGAGTGAAGCGCAGGGCGTCGGTACCGTGGGCATCGATCCCTTCCGGGAATTGCTTGGCGGTACGCTTGGCGATCTTCTCGGCCATCTGCGGCTGCATCATGTTGCCTGTGCGCTTCTCCAGCAGGTCTTCCAGCGAGATACCGTCGATCATGTCGAGCGGGTCCAGCACGTTGCCCTTGGACTTGGACATCTTCTGGCCCTCTTCGTCACGGATAAGACCGGTGATGTAGACGGTCTTGAACGGGACTTGCGGCTGGCCGTTTTCGTCCTTGATGAAGTGCATGGTCATCATGATCATCCGGGCAATCCAGAAGAAGATGATGTCGAAGCCGCTCATCAGCACGTCGGTCGGGTGGAAGGTCTTGAGTGCCTCGGTGTTGTTCGGCCAGCCCAGAGTGGAGAAGGTCCACAGGGCGGAGCTGAACCAGGTGTCGAGCACGTCTTCGTCCTGACGCAGTACGGTTACGGCCGGGATGCTGTGCTTGGCGCGCACTTCGTCTTCGCTGCGGCCAACGTAGACGTTGCCGGCGTCGTCATACCATGCCGGGATGCGGTGACCCCACCAGAGCTGACGGGAGACGCACCAGTCCTGAATGTCGCGCATCCAGGAGAAGTACATGTTTTCGTACTGCTTCGGCACGAACTGGATGCGGCCATCTTCCACCGCCTCGATGGCGGTCTTGGCCATCGGTGCCACGCGCACGTACCACTGGTCGGTCAGCATCGGCTCGATGGGCACGCCACCGCGATCGCCGTAAGGCTGTTGCAGCACGTGATCCTTGATCTCGTCCAGCAGACCCAGCTCTTCGAGCTTGGCCAGAATCGCCTTACGAGCGGCGAAGCGCTCCAGACCGGCGAACTCGGCTGGCAGGGCGGCATCGTAGGCGGTGCTCGGGTTGCCGTTGGTGTCGACCACTTCAGCCTCGGCACGCACGTGGGCGTCCAGAGTGAAGATGTTGATCATCGGCAGGCTGTGGCGCTTGCCTACTTCGTTATCGTTGAAGTCGTGGGCCGGGGTGATCTTCACGCACCCGGTGCCCTTCTCCATGTCGGCGTGTTCATCGGCGACGATGGGGATCAGGCGGTTCACCAGCGGCAGCAGGATGTGCTGGCCGATCAGCGCCTTGTAGCGCGGGTCTTCCGGGTTCACGGCCACGGCGGTATCGCCCAGCATGGTCTCCGGACGGGTGGTGGCGACGATCAGGTAATCCTTGCCTTCGGCGGTCTTGGCGCCGTTGGCCAGCGGATAGCGCAGGTGCCACATGTGGCCCTTGATCTCGCGGTTTTCCACTTCCAGATCGGAGATGGCGGTGTTGAGTTTCGGATCCCAGTTCACCAGACGCTTGCCGCGGTACATCAGGCCATCTTCGTAAAGACGGACAAATACTTCCTGCACGGCGGCGGAGAGACCCTCATCCATGGTGAAGCGCTCGCGCTCCCAATCCACGGAGTCGCCCAGACGGCGCATCTGGCGGGTGATGGTGCCACCGGACTCTTCCTTCCACTGCCAAATCTTGTCGATGAAGGCGTCACGGCCGTAATCGTGGCGAGTCTTGCCCTCTTCTGCGGCGATCTTGCGCTCAACCACCATCTGGGTGGCGATACCGGCGTGGTCGGTACCTGCCTGCCACAGGGTGTTTTTGCCCTGCATGCGGTTGTAGCGGATCAGGGTATCCATCAGGGTTTGCTGGAAGGCGTGACCCATGTGCAGGCTGCCGGTGACGTTCGGCGGCGGGATCATGATGCAGAAGGAGTCTTTGCTGGTGTCGCCGTGGGGCTTGAAGTAACCCTGGGCTTCCCAGTGCTGATAGAGCGCCTGTTCGATGGCGTTGTGATTAAAAGTCTTTTCCATGGTCTCGCCGTAATCTGGATGGATGGAGTCTGGTGTTGATTCTTTATGGATCAATTGGTTGCAGTCAGGGCTGCGCCGGATCCGGTGCGGCAAGGACGGGCTGATCCCTCATTTCGAGGGTATGGCCTGCCTGGCGATAGTGCTTGTAGCGCTCGCGGGCTTGCTGCTTTTGTGTTTCGTCAGTGGGGACAAAATCTACCACTTGAGCGAAGTGTCCTGCAAACAAAGGTGTCGCAGTGGCCAGATTGATGAGGCGGGCGTAGCGCCGTTTCGGTGGCTGATAGCCGATCTCCACCGGGGCCATGCCGCTTTCGCCTTGCAGCTGGTGCGGCACGAAGCGCTCCGGCGGCAGTTGCCACAACAGCTCGTCCAGGCGCAGGGCCTGGGCCTCATCGTCGCAGAACAGGTAGATATGGCCCGCGCCCCACGACTCGGCTGCAAGAGTGCAGGCCAGTCGCTCGACCGCAGAGGCCTGCGCGTCATCCTGTTCGCTCATCAGGTAAAAGGTCACTTGGCTCATCAGGTTGATCCCGTTTTGCGGTGACGGACTGTTGACCGCCTCATGAGGCTGACGGGGCGTTTCCCGTCCGCAGCTCACTGATTCAAGAATGAAACAAGGAAGAGGCGGGCCTCTTCCTTGTGGTTCAGGGTAACGCCAACCCATCCGATGCAGCCATCGGCAGGGGCCGGAGAGTTACTCTTTCTCTTCGATATCCACGCCAGCCCGGTTCAGCAGGAACTGGGTCAGCAGGGGCACCGGACGACCGGTGGAGCCTTTATCCTTGCCACTCTTCCAGGCAGTCCCGGCGATATCCAGGTGGGCCCAGTTGTACTTCTTGGTGAAGCGTGACAGGAAGGCGGCCGCGGTGATGGTACCGGCCGGACGACCGCCGATGTTGGCCATGTCGGCAAACGGGCTGTCGATCTGCTCCTGATACTCGTCAAACAGCGGCAGACGCCATGCGCGATCACCCGCCTGTTCGGAGGCGTTGAGCAGCTCGTGGGCCAGCGGGTTGTGGTTGGCCAGCAGACCCGAGGTGTGGTGACCCAGCGCGATGACGCAGGCACCGGTCAGAGTCGCCACGTCGATCACGGTTTCCGGATCGAAGCGGTCCACATAGGTCAGTGCATCACACAGCACCAGACGACCTTCCGCATCGGTGTTGAGCACTTCGATGGTCTGGCCGGACATGGAGGTAAGGATGTCACCCGGACGATAGGCGTTGCCACCCGGCATGTTCTCGCAGCCTGCCAGCACGCCGATGACGTTGATCGGCAGTTGCAGCTGGGCCAGCGCATGCATGGTACCGAGCACGGAGGCGGCGCCACCCATGTCGTACTTCATTTCGTCCATGCCGTCGGCCGGTTTGATGGAGATGCCGCCGGAGTCGAAGGTCAGACCCTTGCCGACCAGCACGATGGGCTTGGCATCCGGATGACCCTTGTATTCGATGATGGCCATCATGGCTTCGTTGTCGGAGCCGCGGGCCACCGCCAGATAAGAGTTCATGCCGAGCTCGGCCATCTCCTGCTCGCCCACCACCTTGGTGGTGATGTTGTCGTAGGCATCGGCCAGACGACGGGCCTGGGAGGCCAGATAGGCCGGGTTGCAGACATTGGGCGGCATGTTCGCCACGTCGCGGCAGACCCGCACACCCTTGGCCACGGCCAGACCGTGAGCGATGGCTTTTTCACCAATGGTCAGTTCCCGACGCGTCGGCACGTTGAATACCAGCTTGCGCAGCGGGCGACGTGGCTCGGCCTTGTTGGTTTTGAACTGATCAAAGCTGTAGAGGCCCGCCTTGGTGGTTTCTACCGCCTGGCGTACCTTCCAATAGGTATCCCGACCCTTGACGTGCAGCTCGGTGAGGAAGCAGACCGCTTCCATGGAGCCGGTTTCGTTCAGGGTGGTGATGGTCTTGTTGATGATCTGCTTGTACTGGCGTTCGTCGAGTTCCCGCTCCTTGCCGCATCCGACCAGCAGTACGCGCTCACTGAGCACTCCCGGTACTTGATGCAGCAGCAGCATCTGGCCTGGTTTCCCTTCCAGGTCGCCACGGCGCAGCAGCGAACTGATATAGCCATCGCTGATCTTGTCCAGTTGTTCGGCAACCGGAGAGAGGCGACGAGGCTCAAATACGCCGACTACGACGCAGGCGCTCCGTTGCTTCTCTGGACTGCCACTCTTTACACTGAACTCCATGGAATCTCCTACATCCTAAAGACAAAAGGCACCTTTTATTGAATAATGCGGTGCTTGTTGGGGTATCAGAGGCGGAGCGAACAGCCACAGGCTCCGCAGTTCAAACTGGTAAAAATCCAATATACGGCCCTATTTTTCAGGCATTCGACTAAAAACACAAGTTTACTTGGGAATGACTGTGATCGTTTTCCGATATTTGTTCAGGGAAACCCTGAAAACCCAGCTGGCAGTGTTATTCGTATTGCTGCTTATCTTTGTCAGCCAACAATTTATCAAGATCATCGGTGACGCCGCCGATGGCGAGGTGCCGACACGTCTGGTCTCCACCCTGCTGCTGCTCAACTTGCCCAATATGGCGCTGTTGATGCTGCCTATCAGTCTCTTTTTAGCCATTTTGTTTGCCCATGGTCGCCTCTACGCCGAAAGCGAGATGACGGTGATGCATGCGGTCGGCTTCAGCCACCGTTTCGTGATGCGCAGCGCCATGTTGCTGGCCTTGCTGACGGCGGTGGTTGCGGCGTTCAACACCGGCTGGATCGCCCCGCAGGCCAAGGAGCGCGAGTATCAGGTGATCGACGAGTTCAAGTCGGATCCGGGTATCTCCTTCCTGCAGGCTGGCCGCTTTATGGAGCTCGACAAGGGGCGTCTGGTTGCCTATATCCAGGATTTGAACGACAACGGCTCAAAACTGCAAAAGATCTTCGTGCTGCAGCGGGCGGAGGGGAACAATCCTCCCTCGGTGGTGGTGGCGACCGAAGGGGTGGTGACGGTCGATGAGAACGGTCTGCAGTGGCTGACTCTGATGGATGGTTCCCGCTACGAAGGGAACTTCTCCGGCAAGCAGTTCCAGATCTCCGATTTTCGCGAATATGGTCTGGTGATCCGCCAGCAAGAGATGGAGCGTTCCAACCGCAAGGCAGCGGCCAAGCCGACCATGGAACTGTTCGGTACCCAGGACAACGCCATGATGGCGGAATTGCAGTGGCGTATCTCGCTGCCCCTCTCCATTCCGGTGCTCACCCTGCTGGTGGTACCGCTGGCGCGGGTCAATCCCCGTCAGGGGCGCTACGCCAAGCTGCTGCCGGCCATCATGCTCTATCTCTCCTACTTCCTGCTGCTCAGCGCCGCCCGTTCGGCCATCGACAGCGGTCGGCTGCCCTACTGGCCGGGGATGTTCCTGGTGCCGCTCGGTTACCTGCTGTTTATCGGCCTGCCCCTCAATCTGCAGGGCACCAGCTGGTGGAACGGGGTGAAAGGGCGCTATTTCAACAGAAAATCAGCATGATGCTGCAACATAGGAACTTCTGCTGATGTTTGGCATTCTCGATAGATATATCGGTCGGGTCATTTTCATGTCGATCCTGCTGTGTGAAATCACGCTGGTTGGCCTGGCGGGGCTCATCAAATATGTGGAGCAGCTCAAGTCGGTCGGTGACGGCAACTACGACATGATCAACGCCCTCTACTATGTGCTGCTCTCCATGCCCAAGGAGGCGGTGCTCTTCTTCCCGCTGGCCGCGCTGCTGGGTGGCCTGATTGGTCTGGGTCAGCTGGCGACCAGCTCCGAGCTGGTGGTGATGCAGGCGGCGGGTCGCTCCAAGATCAGTATCGTGATGGCGGCGCTCAAGACGGCGATCCCGCTGATGATCATGGTGGGGTTGATGGGGGAATATGTGGCCCCCATCGCCAAGCGGATGGCCGATGACATCAAGGCGGGCGCGCTGTCCGAAGGTCGTCTGACGGTTTCCGCCTACGGGGTGTGGGCTCGCGATGGCAACAACTTCGTCAATATCAACGGGGTGCGTAACGATGGCGCCCTCACCGGCATCACCCTCTATCGCTTCACCCCCGAGCGCAAGCTGATCGACGTGGTGCAGGCGCAGGAGGGGGTGTTCGAGCGCCACCACTGGCTGCTCAAGCAGACCCAGGTTACCCGCTTCGACGACCCGGCGCAGATCCGCAGCGAACAGCATGACAAGATGGAGTGGAGCTCGGAGTTGACGCCCAAGCAGCTGGGGGTGGTAAGTATCGACCCCGAGAACCTCTCGGTCTCTGGTCTGCTCGATTACATCGGCTATCTCGATGCCAACAAGCAGGATGCCGGTCGCTACAAGCTGGAGATGTGGCGCAAATTACTGTCACCGCTCTCGGTGGTGGCGATGATCCTGCTGGCCTCCTCCTTCATCTTCGGCCCGTTGCGTTCGGTGAGCATGGGGGCACGGATGCTGATGGGGATCATGACCGGCTTCGCCGTCTATGTGAGTGATCGGGTGTTCGGCCCCATCAGTCTGGTCTATGCGGTACCGCCGATTCTGGCGGCTATCGCGCCCAGCCTGCTGTTTGGCGGTATCTCCTTCTACATCCTCAGCCGCAAGCAGTAATCCGCACGAGGTTATGAGGAAATGCAAAGAGGGCACCTGTTGGTGCCCTCTTTCGTTGCTGCATTGACCCGGTATTACTTGTTTAGCAATTCCAGATTCTCCTGCTTGCTCAGCACGATCACTTCGCACTCGGCCCAGATATCCTGAAACGCCCGCGGACGCTGGCGGTTGAACAGGCACATCAGGTTGCCCAGACCAAAGGCGGCGGTAGCGAGACGGATCAACGCCTGGGTAACGCGGATGTGGCTGCCATCTTCGTTCTGAATGCGCAGCCGCCAGGCGCGCATGCCGACGGTCTGGCCAGCACGGGTCCAGAACCAGGTGTAGAAACCACAGATGACGAAGGCGAGCCACAGGGTGTAGATCAGGCTCAGGTGGTGTCGGGTCAGCAACCAGACGGTATCTTCACCCGCCGGTACGCTGGCCATGCCGGTGACCAGCAGCAGCTTGGCGACACCCATGCCGATGAAGCCGGCGATGATCAGCAGCGAAGTCACCACCAGCGCATCATAGATCAGGGCGCCGAGGCGACGCATCAGACCCGCTGACGGGTATGGCTGAGTGGCGGTAGAGGGGGATTTTTGTTGGACTTTTTTAGGCTTGGCCATCGTTTTTATTCCATTAAGATGATGGCGGCATTCTATGTAACTGGCCCCGCATCGGCAAGGCGTTGAATAAATGAACAAACGGGAGTGTTCAATCGAAAAACACCTTGCATGGCATCGCGCCATTCGTATAATCCCTCGCAGTTGCCCGGGTGGCGAAATCGGTAGACGCAGCGGATTCAAAATCCGCCGGTGAATAACCGTGTCGGTTCGAGTCCGACCCCGGGCACCATCAAATTCATGACAAAAGGCCATCAGCAATGATGGCCTTTTGTTTTTCTGCTGTTGAGTGGCGACAAAGTGGCGGCAGGGCTTCATCGTTGTGACAGGCAAGATCCCAATCAGTTGCATTGGGATGCTGCTGTGATCACTTAAAGTTGATGGCCTAAAGCAGAAAAAGTGTACCAACACATGCAGCTAGGAAGATGAAACTCATTAGGGTTGATAGGACAGCTAGCCACTTTAGTCCGTTTGGGCATTTGTAGCGCTTTGAGTCGACCATCAGAGCAACACCATACCGGTGGAATCTCGTAAAGAGATTCACGAACCACTGGCTTTCAAGCTTTGGGTTGTCAGACATGAACCGATCCAGCTTTGGTGTCATGAAAATCATCATTAGCAAAGTGAACGGCAATGTGAAAAATAGCCCTAATAATATTAGGCTGCTGATGGCACCAATCAGAGCAAGTATGTCAGTCATCAAAAGCACCTTTCATTTTATACAAAACATCCATAACTTTTTCTGAGCCTTGGTCGGCAGCATCGGAAATGATCTCTCCAACCTTAGCTCCCATCTCACTGAACTTGTCACCAGCGTAATAGCCGCCGGCCACTGCTCCACCGATGCCAACTACAGCAATAACAGGCGCTGATAGCACAACGCCAAAGGCGATAGCGACACCACTGGCCGCTCCAATAGCGATAGACCCCCCAACTTCAGCTACCCAGAGCCCTCCACCGATGGCCCCACTAAAGCGCCCAATTTCACGCGCAGTAGTTTTTTGGCATTGAGTACCTTCGGTACATGCGTGATGAATCTTGGTTAAGCCTGTTGCCGCGTTTGTAGTGGTCAACTAAATCCGGACACTTGGTTAGGCCGAACCTCGGCTTGTGCTGGCGGTATCACGTCATTGTGGTGATGTGGACGCCGCCAGTTGTAGTAATCCATCAGGTAATAACTGATATCCCGCTTTGCTTCCCGCAAGCTCATATATCCCATAGCCGGGAGCCACTCTGACTTCAGGCTTCTGAACAACCGTTCCATCGGGGCGTTATCCCAGCAGTTGCCACGCCGACTCATGCTCTGGGTCATGCGATAGCGCCACGGTCGTTGCCGAAATGCCCGGCTACCATATTGGCTGCCCTGGTCGGAGTGAAATAGCACACCAGATGGGCAACCACGCAGCTGATAGGCCATCTCCAGTGCTTTGATTGCCAATTCTGCATCAGGTTTATCAGACATCGCCCAGCCCACGACCCGCCGGGTGTGCAGGTCAAGCACCGCTGCCAGGTAATACCAGCGTCCACCTGCCCAGACGTAGGTGATATCGCCACACCACACCTGATTGGGTTGCTGGACATCAAATTCGCGAGCCAGCAGATTGGGAATATCCGGTCGTTCAGACCGAGCGACCTGATAGCGATGAGCGCCCGGTTGCTTGGATACCAGACCGGCTTCCTTCATCAGGTTACGTACTTTGAATCGGCCAATCTGATACCCCAACTCTCGCATCATCGGCATCAAGGCGCGGCTGCCCGCAGAGTTCCGGCTTTCTTTGAACAACCGGCGCAACTCACTGCGTTGCTGTATCCGCTCACGGTTAATCGCCCGTCTGCGGGCCAGATAGTCGTAAAAGCAGGATGTTGGAACATCGAAAGCGCAGCAGACCAAGATGATGGGGGCTTGCTCCCTTAATCGGCCTATCAGCGCGTACGTGTGAACTCGTCCGCCATCAAGAGAGCAGTAGCCTTTTTTAGAATGTCCTTTTCACGTTCGAGCCGGTTGATACGGGCTTCCAGCTCCTGGATTTTTTGCTGCTCCGGAGTCAGTGCTTTGCTGATAGGCGTGGTGCCGGTTCGTTCGGATTGCAGTTGCTGAACCCAGCGGCGAAGTACGGTTTCACCGACATCCAGTGAACGGCTTGCTTCGGGGACAGAATATCCCTGGTCGAGCACCAGGGATGCAGCTTCGAGTTTGAATTCGGCAGTAAATGAGCGGCGTAATCTTGTCATTGAACACCTCAAGTCATGGTGGCGACTGTACCACCTAAAATGGTGTCCGGGATGATTAGACCACTACAAAGGCATGTAAATTATATAAATGCTGTTTCAGCTGAGCCAATCTTGATGATATCACCATTGCAATTTAGCTTTACACCAATGCCATGTTCTTGGTCTCCTATCCAACTAAATAAAAAACCAAACTCTCTCTTAACATCATGAGATGTGTATATTTTCATCAGTTCGAAGGGGTGGTTTTCAGACTGATATTTTTTTTGGATATACTCAATTACATTGGGGGTTATTTTTTGGTGTATGTTTTTTTGGTTATCATAAATAAACCTAACGTCTTCCTTGAATTTCTCATCAAGTTCGTAGTGCTCAAGGTTGATGATTTGAATTGGTTCAAAACCAAAGGCCCTCAGAAGAATATCACAACAAATTCCTTCATCGTCTTCATAAAATCCTATTGAATCCATAACTATCTCCGTAAAATATCAACCACATGATTTTTTGGATTGTTTTTCATTAAGTCCTTTAGCAACACCTTTTGCTTCTTTCGACTCATATTTCACACCGTGTTCTTTCTCAAACTGGCTTACAGAACCTGAGTAGGGGAATGATGCTTCGTGGGCCTCTGTCTTAACAAGTTGCATGGTAGATGTATTGGTAGCAGGATCGTAATCATCTAAGTGATGCCAAGTATACCCGTCCGGATTAGACTTGCCAGTTGCATTACCTGAAGCGCCTTTATATCCCGCAATATCATTTGCAGCTTTAAAGTCACCATATCTCCCACCCGTCATCTGTATTTTAACTACGTTAGTCCCTCCCTGATAAAGTGCATCAGTACCTGCGAAATCCACCCCCGAATACTTAGATAGCCCTAGAGGGTCTACCCATTCTAGCGGGTTATGCACATATCCCTGTGGCCTAAGCCCTCCCGCAAAACCTATCGGGTTTGGCGAGATATATTTTCCCAACTCAGGGTCAAAGTAACGGTGCCGGTTGTAGTAAAGCCCCGTCTCCTGGTCATAAATCTGCCCCTGATAGCGCAGCTCGCAGTAGGTCTCTTCGTTGGTTGCATCCCCAAGGAAGCGTCTGAGCGGTTGTGGGATAACATCGGTTCGATGGTTGCCCCACAACCGCTGTTCACCGCGCCAGATAATGTCACCAGCTTCGCTGCACAGCTCGCGGGCGGTGCCCGCCACGTCCGTCACGATATAGTGCAGACGCTCGTCCTGCTCACCAGCTTCCCACTGGGCCAGTGGTCTGAAACTGCCTGGCTCATAAACCCACTGCACCTGACGGGCGGCGTTGCCGTCGGCCCGGTAGCTTTGTTGCTGCACCAGCTGGTCACCGTCCCAGCGATAGTGGACGCGGGTTATCGCGGTGAGTTGGCTCACCTGACCCTCCCGCTCCTTGCCGATACGCCGACCAAAGGGGTCGTAGCGATAACGCCAGCGGCTACCATCGGGCAAAATGACCCGTTGCAGGCGGTCAAAGCCATCCCACTCAAATTGGGTGGTCTGGGGCCGGAAACCGGGGCGTGATACCACCTTCTCACTGAGCCGACCGCACTTGTCGTAGCGGTATTGATTGGGGCCTATCTGGCTGACCCTGCCCGCTGCGTCATAACGGCGCAGGGGCTCGGCCTGCGCCTGCTGGCTGGACAGCGGTTGCCCATCGCTTGACAGAATATGGGAGAGCTCGCAGAGGTTCAGCTCGTTGTCATAGCCAAACAGCCGGGCCTGACGCTCGTGGCCGCGCTTGCTGCGCTCTGCCACCACCTGGCCGTTGCCATTGAGTTTCTGACCTCACTCATACCGGTTGCTTGTAAAAAAACACCGGCACTATGCCGGTGTAAGGTGATAACTAGAGTAGTTTCTAAAATACAGTAGGAATCGTAACAATAGAAAAGCAACAACCGAATTTAGCTTTCCAGGTAAACGTTGGGCTTCACTTCGTTCAACACCAACATACGAGATGTGAACCGTGCTCTCCTTGCTGATTAGTTGGAGAGAGCAAACCTTTTCAAATAATTAAAGAGGTTATTGTGTGGTGATTCTTGCCATGCTTCTATCTCGTGATCATAGAAATATATTTTGGGCTCACAAACACCGTTCACAACCTTAAAGCCATAAAAGTCTCCCAAACCGTTTTCGGAAACTAAAATATGGCCATTGCGAATTGCATCGTACTTATAATTGAGGTCAATCAAATTCCAGTCACTTTGTTTTCCTAAAGAAAACACATTTGCAAGCGCAAAATATCCTCCACCATACTCGAAGATGAAATCTTTATAGTCGGCAGGAAGTTTGGCACCAAGCTTTCCTTCAGCTTCAGCTATAGCTGCTTCATTGGGGATGTCATCCGACTCCATTCCAAACCAAATAGGGTGGTCATCTTTTACGTTCTCTACCAATTGTTTAAAAGCTGCAAAATCCATAGTTTCTCCCATTAATCATAAATCCAATCTGGTAATATATCGTCCGCCCCTTGTTCTCGAGCGCGATACCACCAATGTAGTTTTCTATCAGCATCTCTCATTTCAGGAGTTACCCCTTGGTTGAACTTATTGGGATGCAAAGACTTGTTGCCACGATGTAACTCTGGAACTATCTCGTGAATACCTGAGCCCGGCATTTGATCTGCATGATGCAAATCCGGCTTACCTAAACCTTTAGGTGGATGACCCAACAAGGCAGCCTTCATATCGTTAACAGACCAGTCTCCTTCGATCCTCACTGGAGGGTCATTCGGACCGTACCCGGTTTCCTTTGTAACACCAGGACACCCACTCAACCCCAGTGGATCCACCCACTCCAGCGGATTATGCACATATCCCTGTGGCCTCAGCCCTCCCGCAAAACCTATCGGGTCTGGCGAGATATATTGCCCCAACTCAGGATCAAAGTAACGGTGTCGGTTGTAGTAAAGCCCCGTCTCCTGGTCATAAATCTGCCCCTGATAGCGCAACTCACAGTAGGTTTCGTCGTTGGCTGCATCCCCAAGGAAGCGCCTGAGCGGTTGCGGGATGGCATCTGCGCGATAGTTGCCCCACAGCCGCTGTTCACCACGCCAGATAATGTCACCGGCTTCGCTGCACAGCTCGCGAGCGGTGCCCGCCACGTCCGTCACGATGTAGTGCAGACGCTCGCCCTGCTCACCAGCTTCCCACTGGGCCAGTGGTCTGAAACTGCCTGGCTCATAAACCCACTGCACCTGACGGGCGGTGTTGCCATCGGCCCGGTAGCTTTGTTGCTGCACCAACTGGTCACCGTCCCAGCGATAGTGGACGCGGGTTATCGCGATGAGTTGGCTCACCTGACCCTCCCGCTCCTTGCCGATACGCCGACCAAAGGGGTCGTAGCGATAACGCCAGCGGCTACCATCGGGCAAAATGACCCGCTGCAGGCGGTCAAAGCCATCCCACTCAAATTGGGTGGTCTGGGGCCGGAAACCGGGGCGTGATACCACCTTCTCACTGAGCCGTCCGCACTTGTCGTAGCGGTACTGATTGGGGCCTATCTGGCTGACCCGGCCCGCTGCGTCATAACGGCGCAGGGGCTCGGCCTGCGCCTGCTGGCTGGACAGCGGTTGCCCATCGCTTGGCAGAATATGGGAGAACTCGCAGAGGTTCAGCTCGCTGTCATAACCAAATAGCCGAGCCTGACGCTCGTGGCCGCGCTTGCTGCGCTCGGCCACCACCTGACCGTTGCCATTGAGTTTCCAGCCCTGTTCGCCCCAGTGGCTATCGTTGACCCCAACCAAGCGGTCGAGAGCATCATACTGGTAGTGACGCGACAGGGTGTCGGGCACAGCGCCACTCGCCGGCACCAGGGATTGAGAGAGCAAGAGCCCGGTGGCGCTCCACCCTTGATTGAGGGCAAACCCGGCCTCGCTCTGGCGCATCTGCTCACGCCCTTGACGGTCGTGGGCAAACTGCAGGGGCTGGCGGCTGCCCACGGTGAGCTGGGTCAGTCGCCCTTGCTGCCAAACCAACCCCAGCGGCGCCAGCAAGCCGGTGATGGCCTCACGCTGGCCCGCCTCGCCATAATGGCTCTCTATCGTCTCGCCATTGACGCGCTCGCAGACCACCCGGCCCAGTGCATCCCACTCGTATTCCACCACCGCATCGGCGTTGCTGGCCCGCAGCAGACGACCGGCGGCATCATGGGCAAAGTGGGTTTCACTCTCTTTTGTCCTCGCCGTCGGGTCACTATGCTCGCCCTGGGCTCGCCAGGCTTCAATTCGAGCCAGTCGCCCCAACACATCATAGTGATAGTGCAACTCGCGATTATCCGGTGCCCGGCGCAGTATTAACTGCCCCGCCACATCGTAACGGTAATCATAACGACGTCCGTCATAGTGCACTTCCGTTGTGACCCGGCCGCAGGCATCAAACTCATAGCGCCAGTGATGCCCCTGACTGTTGGTGACACCGGCAAAATCGCTCTCGGCGTTGTAGTGATAGCGGGTAGTGGCACCCAGCGGGTCGGTTACGCTCTGAAGGTTGTCAAAGGCGCCATAGGTCAGTTGGTGGTGATGGCCCAGCGCATCAGTCAGCCGAACCAGATTGCCTTCGATGTCGTAATCGAAGCGACTCTCGGTACCATCTTCATAGATGACCTTGCTGGGTTGCCGGGCGTGGTGACGATATTCCCAGCGACGTACCAGAGCACCTTGTTCACCCTCCTGATAACGGGCGACCAGACGGTCTTGCTGGTCATAGACAAACCGCCAAGGGGCACTGTTAGCTGGCTCGTAACGAACCGGCAAGCCTTGCTCCCCATAATGCCACTGGCTACGCTGACCGATCGGGTCGGTCACCGCGGCCAGCAAGCCCTGAGGGGTATACTCATGACGCCAGCACTGACCCAGCGGGTTGGTCACCGCCTCAACGAGCCCCTGAGGGTTATAGCTGTATTGCCAAGGCTGACCGAGCGGGTCGATATAGGCCAGCAGCCTGCCCGCGTCATCGTAGCCATAACGGTGGGCACTGCCATCGGGTAAGGTCACGCACGTCACTTGACCCCACGCGTTGCGTTCAAACTCGGTGCGTTGGCCCAGGGGGTTGACCAGTGCCGCCAACTGATTGTTCACCCATTCAAAGCGGGTTTCGCCGCCATCCGGCTCACGGCGCAGCAGGATATTGTTGCGCTCATCGCGCACATAGGCGGTGACGCCACCAAAAGCGCTGTGGTAATAGCTGGTGAGATTGGCATCATCATAACTGAAATGATCTTTCCAATAGCCGCCTGCACAGCGGTTGGCCAGACAACGGCCTTGCGAGTCATAGTCGTGTTCGGCCCAGGTTTGGGCCAGATCACTCCAACGGGTGAGCCACCCTTGCGGTGAGTATTGGTAATCAAAGCTGTGCCCGGCACCCGCCCTGACCCGCAGCAAGGCGCCGTTGTCGTCATATTCATAACGAGAAAGCTCGCGAGGTGGGTCAAACTCCGACACCACCAGGGTAAGCGCAGAGACATTGCGCCCCTGATGGCTGACCCGAATATGGCGACCATCGGCCAACAAGACGCGCACCAGGCGGCCCCGCTCCCACACCCAACGTACCAGGTTGCCACTGGCATCACTCATGGATGTGAGATAAAGGTGGGGGCCACGGGCATGCTCGAAGCCATAACGACGACCATCCAGATGGTGCAGTTGCAGCAGACCTTCGAAGCGGGTCAACCGCCACTCGGGGTTGGAGGGGCTGTGTGCCCACTCACCTTCGTCAGGCAGGGTAAAGAAGGCCTGGTTGAACTCGCCATCGGTGAAGATGACCATGCCCTCCTTCAGCTCCAGCGACATGTCCCATTCTGTGCGCCAGAGAGTCCCCAGAATACCCGGACGACGTTGCCCACCCGAGCGGTAGTAACGGGCCAATCCGACTGGCAACAAGCTGGCCAGGCGCCAATCTTCGCGCTGTTCAAACACGAAACCGGTGGCCATATCGACTGGGTCACTAGCGCATTGTGTATTTTTTGACACGGCACAGTTATTACCATCTGCCTGCCCGGTTTGGGTTGTGTCGGCGTTTGGTTTATCAGCATGCCTATCACCTGTGTTGCGACCGGCGTTGACGCTATTGGGTGGCGCATCGACCAGTTTGCTTTTAGGCGAGCTCGTCACGCGAGTCACCACCTTGCCAATAAATTCGTTAAATTTCGCAGCGATATAAGCAAGTGATGCGTCAAACTTTGCCGAGAGATTTTCCAGGGCATGGATAATTCCGGTGATTTGCTCCTTCATCATGGCAATTAGCCAGCGGTTGCTGGCCGGGTCTATCAGCATTTTTTTCAATGCTGCAATAACCTGCTGCAAAATAGCTTTGGCTTGTTGACCATATGTCGCTATCTCGGCACGCAGATCCATCAATCCTTTAATCAGATTGCCATTGGAAAGACTACGAATAATTCGTATCGCCTTCTGGATTTCTTTCACATCCCCCAATGCCCTGATAATGGCTCGTCCACTGATTTTGATGGCATCCCCAAAGCCAGGTATTACTCCAATCAGGTTCAAGACGCCGTCGGCCACATGCAGATTATCACCCAGCTTGGCCGGTGTTTTGTAAGTGTCATAACCCCACTCACCAATAGAGTAGAGGTCGATGACCTGACCAACCACTGGCACAAATCCGAGCAACACTTCGCATACTAGGAGCACCGCTTCATTGTTACTGGCCTTGTCACCCAATTCAGCGGCAAGACTATGGTGTATCTTGTTGACCGCCACTTTGAGCTCGCGGCTGCCTTTGTTAATTTTTTTGTCCAGTGCCCAAAAGCGCTTGTAAGCCTGGTTGTACTTATCCGGGATACTATTGAAAATTCCACCGAGCATGCCGACGTTATCGACATCCACCTCATCTGCATCACTGTCAGAGGCGTCATACTCAATTAATCCTTGCTGACGCAGAATGAGAAATAACGTGAAGTATTCACCAGCCAACGCAGCATAAGCGGCGTTGGATTGAAATACCGGGTTATTTTGGACAGTTTCTTGGGGTTTGAAATCATCGCTACCTTCGTCAAGTAACAACTCAAAGGTTTCGCAGCCCATATCATAAATTCGGCATAATCCCTTGCTATCGGTTTTGCCTTTAATAACAGTGCCATTACTGTCGGTCAGGACAAATGGCGCATTAGGAACGGGTTTACCATCATCATAGTGATAATGAATGGTGACTTCGCAGCCACATTTTACGCAACCACCAGAGATGATGTTATCTGTCGAAAAATTCTGTTTGGCAGCTTCATCGCTGGACATCAGACTTGCTGTTTTATTTTTACTCATGAGTCCCTCAACCTATCCCTTATCCAATGCGTGAAGGGCCTGCTCAAATAGCCTATCCATGCGGCTTTGTTGCCCAATTAATTCAGCCGGTTCAGCCATTATTTTTTTTGCCCAGGGAAGCGCCATAAAGCCCACTGGCATTTCCAGCTTTAAACTCAGGAAGCGAATAACATCCTGCTGGTTTTTGAATCCATGGGAGAGTGCCTCTCGCTCACCCTCCTTGATGAAAGAGAACAATTGCTCTGGTTGCCACCCCTTAACCACCGGATGATGCGCCTGGATATGCTCGATATACTCATCGTGCGCAACGCTATCTGACAGCGAGTTCAAGGCAGTCCACTGTGCGGGTGATAACTGTTGCGGTGCATGCCCTGCAAGGTCATGTTCTACCCGTTCAATGAGCTGGAGATACTCACAACCGCCATCCGGCGACATATCGATGATGGTGGCAACGGGACCAAACAGCGCTGTAGCCTCAGCTGGAGAGCTTACCGTTAAGAGGGGCTTGACCACCTGCCAGTCACTGAGCCGCAATATGGCAGTTTCATTTTCAGGGGTTGTTATCCAGGACCACTGGCGCAGATGTGCAAGCAATGCTTGCAACTGTTGTAGCGGCGTATAGGCCAGCATGAACCAGTCGAGTTGGAGCAGCAGGCCCCAGCCTGGTTGATGGATGACAAGGCGCTGGAGCTCTGGCCAATTCTGTCGATGAACGGGGATGAGATAGGGGGAGATAGTGCTATGCAGCTTTCCCGTCTCTCCCCAATACAGCCTGGTCTGCTCAAGGCTGCCGCCCCATTTTTCTGCCAGGCCAGGCACAGCCTCGTTGATGGCCGCTTCGGCAAACATGAACAAACCTTGCCCATCAAGCAACTGCTGCCACTCATCATCCCGATACTTGCCAGATATCATCACCTTGTTTGCCTTCACGTCTTACGCTCCTTTGTCGTCAGCCAGGCCAAACATCCATTCACGTCGATGGAAATGGGCTCGTGAATCACTGACCAGCTCAGCATCCATCTTGAATTTTTTAATGGCCATCGATAACGAATAGTGAGAAACCAATTTAATAAACTGAGGGTGGCGATAATAATCCGAACCTATTATCCAGCGGTGTGCTGACCAGGACTCCCACTCATCCTCCGATGCAGCAGGATACAACTCACTTGCCAAGAGAATACCGCTTATGAAACGCTGCTCCAGCCATGTGATATCCAGTAAAAATGGATAGTATTCGCTGGCTCTGACGAATAACGCTTTGATCAAATTTTGGTAACGCGCCTGATTGGTCAGCACGCGATAAGCGTCGGCACTTAACCTGTTCTCATATACTTGTGACGATATATTTCTGGGCGAGACTGATGTGCTGATACACTCAAACTGTGAGTTTGAATAGCATGTATCGACCACCTCGGGAATATATATACCCATAAAAGGAAATTCAAACTGCTGCCTCGTTGACACATCGGTCATTGTCAGCCAAGTTTTTAGCGTAGCTGGTTCATGAAAAGGGAAAAAGACATGCCGCCCATCGGGATAAAAACAAGTATGGCGAAGTAAACACGCTTGCTGCATGCCGTCTATTTCGTCTGCAGCCGTAAACAACACAACGCCCGTATCAGGGTAGTGTTGATGGGATAATAGCCACAACAACAGACTTTCTGTTGCTGAACCTTCTTTTATAGAAAGCAATAGTAATTCAGTAACCGGATAGCACTGCACACCATAGTCATTGGGCAATAGCCGCCACTTTCCCTGGCATTGTCGATACAGGGACTTCCAATAAGTGATGCCACCTTCGAGCCTGCTGAGGTCAATAATGGCATACACATTAGCAGTCTCATTTCGGACTATATCGAATATAGGTAAAGACATTAGCACCACTTGTCTAACTGTTAAGTTAATTGGCAGTTTTTATCATGTTTGAATATGATAAATTGATTAGTAATGAGAAGGGCGGTAATGATAATGGGGGGCGTCGGTAAAGTCACAAAAAACATTACCTTCAATGTCGAGGTTATAGGGCAGTCTTTCCTGCCCCATTGGCCTCACATCACTATATCTTCTCTCCTCGGGCCCAGCGTTCACGGACTTCAGCAGGCGTCAATGGAGGGAATTTAATACCTTTATCTATCAAGAACTGCTTTACCTTGAGCGCCCAAGGATACTGAGGAGAGGACTTATCCATCAGTGACAAGCTATCTTCTACCGAGAGAGCTAAATCAGAACCCCCGCTGTCCCTCACATTATAATCGGCACCATTTTGTAACAACCAATAGACTACTTCATACTTATCAATATATGCACCATATAGCGCACTATTACGACCAGGTCCATCGGTCAAGTTAATATCGGCACCACGCTCCACCAATAACTTAATATCAGCCCAACGTTCCATTCCGACAGCATTAAATAGAGCGGGTTCATTATCACCATTAAGTGAATTAGGGTCACCCCCAGCATCCAACATTATTCTTAGTAAGTTAGGATATTGAGAGCCCGCGACCATAGCGACACAATTTCCCCCAGTACCAAATTTGAAATTGGGGTCTGCACCCAATTTCAACGCCAGCTGAATGGCTTTTTCATCTTTAGTGTTGATCAACCAAAGCAATGGGGTTGCTCCCGGTGGCTCTGTATCTCTAATATTGAGATCAACTCCTTGTGCAATTAACCGCCGAGCCGTCGTTTCATCGCCACGCAGAATAGCATCCAGCACACTAACCACTGGGGCAGGGAAAAATTCACTGGCCTGCAGACTTTTCCCTCCCACTTGGCACGCAAATAACATGCTCAGTACGATACCCCAGAAATTCATCAGGTAGTATTTCGGCCTCAAGTTAGACCTTCTCACCATTGGCCCAGCGTTCGCGTACTTCAGCTGGCGTCAGTGGGGGAAATTTAATACCTTTATCTACCAAGAACTGTTTTACCTTTAGTGCCCAAGGATACTGAGGAGAGGACTTATCCATCTGTGATAGACTGTGCTCAACTCGATAAGCTAAATCAGCTCCCGTTGCAGATCTCAGTTGATAATCTGCGCCATGTTGCAGCAACCAATATACAACTTCATATTGATTGATCGATGCACCATATAGGGTGCTATTGCTACCAGGACCATCAGTCAGGTTAAGATCTGCACCACGTTCCACCAATAACTTGATATCGGCCCAACGTGCTTCACCGATAGCATTGAAGATGGCAGGTTCATGATCACCATTGAGTGAGTTAGGGTCGCCACCGGCATCCAGCATCATTCTTAGTAAGTTGGGGTATTTAGAGCCGGCGACCATAGCAACACAATTTCCCCCTGTACCAAATTTGAAATTAGGATCGGCCCCCAGTTTCAACGCCAGCTGAATAGCTTTTTCATCTTTAGTGTTGATCAACCAAAGCAATGGCGTTGCTTCCGGAGCCTCTATATCTCTAATATTGAGTTCTACTCCTTGTGCAATCAACCGGCGCGCCGTCATTTCATCGCCACGCTGGATGGCTTCCAGAACTTTCACTACTGGGGTAGGGAAAAACTCACCGGCTTGCATACTTTTCCCTCCTACCTGACACGTAAATAATATGCTCAGTATGGCGCCCCAGAAACTCATCAGACAGTATCTCGGCCTCAAGTTAGACCTTCTCACCCTTGGCCCAGCGTTCACGTACTTCGGCAGGTGTCAACGGGGGGAATTTAATACCTTTATCTACCAAGAACTGTTTCACCTTAAGCGCCCAGGGATACTGAGGAGATGACTTGTCCATCAGTGACAAGCTATCTTCTACCGAGAAAGCCAAATCAGAGCCCCCGCTGTCTCTCATCCGATAATCAGCTCCGTGCTGTAACAGCCAGTAAACAACTTCATATTGATTGATATAGGCGCCATACAATGCGCTATTACTACCTGGACCATCGGTCAGGTTAAGATCTGCACCACGTTCAACCAATAACTTGATATCAGCCCAGCGTGCCTCTCCGATGGCATTAAATATTGCGGGGACACCGTTCTCCCCCAACGAATTAGGATCTCCGCCTGCATCCAATGCAACCTCTAGCAGTTCAGGATATTTGGAGCCAGCAACAGAGCTCACAATATTTTCACCAAATCCATTCTTATAGTTGGGGTCGGCACCTACTTTAAGAGCAAGTTTTACAGCCCTGTAATCCTTAGTCTCATAAACTAACCAGAGTAGTGGTGTTAACCCTTCTTCTCCCTGGATATTGAGATTGACCCCTTGCTCAATCTGACGACGGGCTGCGGCTTCATCACCACGTTGGATGGCTTCCAGCACTTTCACTACCGGGGCGGGAAAAAACTCACTGGCCTGCATACTTTTTCCTCCTACCTGGCATGCCGATAACAAACCCAGTACCCCTACGCAGAGCACCTTCAAACGAGCTAACCATATCATTTTACTCCTCCCAGCTTACTGGTAATGGTGCCAATATCCTCACTCTTCTGCGCTTCAATACCGGCGATGACTTGATCCATACCGTGGCGAGCGACGGGGTTTCCCCCTTGCGAGGGCAAGGGTAACATCTTGCCAGCTGCAGAAGGTAGCGCTCCCCCTGCCAGCAGCATGCCCCCCAAGGCACCACCAATCGCCGCTCCACTCGTCCCCCCAACCGCACCACCAATCCCAGCAAATAGGGTGGGCACTGCCAGTTTCCCCACCCCTTGCACCATGGTAAGCACCTCGCCGTCCACTGCCTGGGTTGTAATTAACTCACCTATTTTATCCAGCGGTAGGCCACCCTTGCGACTGACCGTATTGGCATGTAATCCGGCGGCGTTAAAGGTATAACCGGGCAAACCGGTAGCACCAACCCCCGCAGAGGCCAACCCTCCCCCTAATGAATGTCCCACTGCAACCAACGGGGATGAAGGTGAAGCAACAGTCCGTTTGACCTGCCGAGCCAGATACATTGCCTGATTATATTGCTTGGTTTCCGAGCCTATTCCTTGGGCAGCATTGGTCATCCAGTCCAATCGACCAGTGACAGCATTGTTGGTGCCCCGATAGGTGAGCATGGTCTCGTTATTGATGGAGGATTTGAACAGGGCGGCACCAAATCCTGTCGTTTTATTCGTAAATTCCGCTTTTTCCAGGCCAGGTATTTTCTTGGTATCAATAAGCTCTAGTCCAACGGGTGCCGCAGGCAAATCTGTTCGCGCACCGCGATTAAATTCATCCACGGCATAGACATACTGCGCAGCCTCAGCACGCAGGATACTGTCATTGTTAAAGCCCAGACGTTTACCGGCATCTGCCAATCCCGGTACCTTGGCGGCGCGCTCGGATAATTGTTTACGCGCCTGATAGCGCAGCTTA
>NZ_CAWMRY010000026.1:0-73632 GCF_963870295.1 Aeromonas sp. ANP5
TTAAATAGAAAGCCTCCCTGAAAAGGGAGGCTTTTTTGCATCTGTCAGTTTTCTTATATCCCCCTACATTCCCTATTCCCGCAACCCCCCTCTGCTTGCAGTCGACACAGTTTATCTGCTGATTTGAGTCCCGGTGTGTTACTCATTTGACTGCTATTGATGGTTTTATCCAGAGATTTAACCATGATTGATTGACGTAAAACGTTTTACATGTAAAATCCGGCGCGTTTTGCCTATTACGTGGAGAAAGAGCATGGCGCAGGATAACGAATACTGTTTGGGGGCTGTTCCCGCCAAGGGGCGCAAAGGTGTGCTGTCGCTGATGCTGGTGATGCTCGGCCTGACCTTCTTCTCTGCCAGCATGTGGACCGGTGGTGCGCTGGGCACCGGCTTGGTGTTCGATGATTTCATCAAGGCGGTACTGCTCGGCAATTTGCTGCTGGGGATCTACACTGCCTGTCTCGGTTATATCGGTGCTTCAACCGGTCTCTCTACCCATCTGTTGGCGCGCTACTCGTTTGGGGTGAAAGGTTCCTGGCTGCCGTCCCTGCTGCTGGGCGGTACTCAGGTCGGCTGGTTTGGCGTTGGCGTGGCGATGTTTGCCCTGCCGGTGCAGAAGGCGACCGGCATAGATGTGAACTGGTTGATCGCCATTTCGGGCATTTTGATGACGGTAACCGTCTACTTCGGGATCTCCGCCCTGATGG
Source organism: Aeromonas sp. ANP5 (assembly GCF_963870295.1). NCBI lineage: Bacteria > Pseudomonadati > Pseudomonadota > Gammaproteobacteria > Aeromonadales > Aeromonadaceae > Aeromonas > Aeromonas sp. ANP5. The sequence goes on from NZ_CAWMRY010000026.1 coordinate 708, forward strand.
TGCTGAGCTTTGTGGCCGTACCGGCCATTGCTCTGCTTGGCGGCTACTCGGTCTGGCTGGCGGTGACCTCGACCGGGGGCATGGCTGCATTGCAGCAGGTGCAACCAAGCAATCCCATCGAGTTCACCACGGCGTTGACCATGGTGGTCGGTTCCTTTATCAGTGCAGGAACCCTGACCGCCGACTTTGTTCGGTTTGGTCGCAAACCCTGGGGCGCCGTCATGATTACCATGGTGGCGTTTTTTTTGGGCAACACTCTGATGTTCGTCTTCGGCGCAGCCGGTGCGGCTGTGACCGGTCAGGCCGATATCTCGGAAGTGATGCTGATGCAGGGACTGCTGATCCCCGCCATTCTGGTGCTGGGCCTCAATATCTGGACCACCAACGACAACGCGCTCTATGCCTCCGGCCTCGGTTTTGCCAACATTACCGGCCTCAAGAGCAAGCCGCTCAGCGTGATCAACGGCCTAGTCGGTACCGCCTGTGCCCTCTGGCTTTACAACAACTTTGTCGGCTGGCTGGCCTTTTTGAGTACGGCAATTCCGCCGATCGGTGGCATTATCATCATGGATTTCCTGCTCAATCGTGAGCGTTACCGTCAGTTTGCCGATCAGCAGTTCGAGACGGTGCGCTGGCAGGCGCTGGTTGCTACGGCAGTCGGGGTGGCTGTCGGCAAGTGGCTACCGGGCATAGTGCCACTCAACGCGGTATTGGGCGCCGCCTTCACCTATTTCATTCTGGTTCGCCTCACCCAGCGGCCGGTTCTGGTACAGGAAGCTAACAAATGCTGATTCAACATATTCGTTTGGCCGATCGGGAAGGGTTGTGGCAGATCCGCTGTCAGGATGGGGTCATCACCGCCATCGAACCCCATGACGAACATGCCGTCGCCGGTCGGGTATTGGACGGGGAGTGCGGTCTGGCTATCGCCCCCTTTATCGAACCCCACATTCACCTCGATACCACCCAGACGGCCGGTGAGCCGAGCTGGAATCTCTCCGGCACCCTGTTCGAGGGGATCGAGCGCTGGGCCGAACGCAAGGCGCTGCTGACCCATGAGGATGTGAAACAGCGCGCCATCCAGACGCTGAAGTGGCAGATCGCCAACGGCATCCAGTTCGTCCGTACTCACGTCGATGTCTCCGATCCCAATCTGGTGGCGCTCAAGGCGATGCTGGAGGTGCGGGAGGAGATGAAGGAGTGGGTCGAGCTGCAGATCGTCGCCTTCCCGCAGGAGGGGATCCTCTCCTACCCGAATGGCAAGGCATTGCTGGAGGAGGCGCTCAAGCTGGGTGCCGACGTGATTGGCGCGATCCCCCACTTCGAGTTTACCCGAGAATATGGGGTCGAAAGTCTGCACTACATCTTCGATCTTGCCGAAAAGTATCAGGTTCTGGTCGATGTGCACTGCGACGAGATCGATGACGAGCAGTCTCGTTTCATCGAGACGCTGGCAACCCTGGCCTACGAGCGGGGTATCGGTCATAGAGTCACCGCCAGCCACACCACCGCCATGCACTCCTACAACGGCGCCTATGCTTCCCGCCTGTTCCGTCTGCTCAAGATGGCGGACATCAACTTTGTGGCCAATCCGCTGGTGAACATTCACCTGCAGGGGCGGTTCGATACCTATCCCAAACGCCGCGGCATTACCCGGGTGAAGGAGATGCTGGAGGCGAACATCAACGTCTGCTTCGGTCACGACGACGTGTTCGATCCCTGGTATCCCATGGGCACTGCCAACATGTTGCAGGTGCTGCACATGGGGCTGCATGTCTGCCAGATCATGGGTTACGAGCAGATCAACGACGGTCTGAAGCTGATCAGCAGCCACAGCGCCCGCACCCTGAATGTGCAGGATCGCTATGGTATCGAGGTGGGCAAACCGGCCAACCTGTTGATCCTGCCTGCCGACAACGGCTTCGATGCGGTGCGCCGTCAGGTGCCGGTGCGTTACTCGATCCGCCACGGCAAGGTGATTGCCCAGACCCGCCCGGCCCAGACCGAGATCGTGCTGGGTGAGCCAGAGCCGATCGATTTTCGCCGCTGAGATTTCAATCAGGCGGGATGTCGATTAGTTCCGCCTCTGGGCACAAGGGCCGCCATTGCGACATAATGGCGGCCTGACCCTGAGGGAGTGACACCATGCAAACCTGGTTCTATGTTGCTGCAGGGGGCGCCATCGGCGCCTGCCTTCGTTTTGGGATTGCCGAACTGATGGCCTTGCTGCTGGGGCGCCACTTTCCTTACGGGACTCTGGTGGTCAACGTGGTGGGCTCTTTCATCATGGGGGTGGCGTTCGCCCTCATCAGTCATGGTCATGTGGTAGAACACCCGATGAAGCCGCTGCTGATGGTGGGGATCCTCGGAGCCCTGACTACTTTCTCTTCCTTTGCCCTCGATACGGTGGTGCTGGCTCAACATGGGGCCTATCTGAAAGCGCTGCTCAATATCGGTCTCAATCTCTTCCTCTGTCTGGCCATGGTGGTGCTGGGCATGCAGTTGGTTGCGAGCCGGGTTTAAGGTGTCCGGACGCCAGTGGCTCTGGTAAACTGGCGGCCATTCTTTGCTCTATGGGTGTTTAAGGGATGTCAGAACAAGCAACGACAACGCATTTTGGCTTTAAAACCGTGGCCGCGACCGAGAAGGAAACTCTGGTAGCAGGTGTCTTCCATTCGGTGGCAGCCAAGTATGATCTGATGAACGATCTGATGTCGTTCGGCATCCACCGCCTGTGGAAGCGCTTCACCATCGACTGTTCCGGTGTGCGCAAGGGCCAGAAGGTGCTGGATCTGGCCGGTGGTACCGGTGACTTGACCGCCAAGTTCTCCCGCATCGTCGGCGAGACCGGTCAGGTGGTACTGGCGGATATCAACGACTCCATGCTGAAAGTGGGCCGCGACAAGCTGCGCAATCTGGGGGTCGCCAACAACGTCTCCTACGTGCAGGCCAATGCCGAGGCGCTCCCTTTCCCCGATAACCACTTCGATGTGATTACCATCGGCTTCGGCCTGCGCAACGTCACCGACAAGGACAAGGCGCTCGCCTCCATGTTCCGGGTGCTCAAGCCGGGTGGCCGTCTGCTGGTGCTGGAGTTCTCCAAGCCGGTCAGCGAAGTGATCGCCAAGCTCTATGATCTCTACTCCTTCAAACTGCTGCCGAAAATGGGCGAAATCGTCGCGAACGACAGTGAAAGCTACAAATATCTGGCAGAGTCCATCCGCATGCACCCGGATCAGCAGACCCTGGCTGGCATGATGGAAAATGTCGGTTTCGAGCAGGTGGAATACTTCAATCTGACCCAGGGTGTGGTCGCCCTGCACCGCGGTTACAAGTTTTAAGGTTGCCTATGCCGATGGATGCCATGGTCACCGCGGTGATCGAAACCAGCCTCAACCAGTTGCTGGCGCTGGACAAACAGAGCCCGGAGCGGCTGCGCAAACTGGTGGGCAAGGTGCTCAAGCTGGAGCTGCGTGAACTCAAGCCACTCTGGTTTGTCTTCTCCGAGCGTCGGCTGGATGTGCTGGCCCAGCATGAAGGGGAGGCCGATGCGGTGCTCAGCCTGTCGCTGACCGCCCTCGGTCTGCTGAAAGACCCGTCCGCCCTGACCCGCTATATCCGCGAGGAGAAGCTGGATCTGAGCGGTGATCCCCAGCTGGTACAGGCATTCAGCGTGCTATTGGGTGAGCTGGATATCGACTGGGAAGAGGAGCTGTCGCGCTATACCGGCGACGTGCTGGCCCACACCCTGTTCAGCGGTGCCCGTCAGGCGCGTCGCCTGCTCGGTCGCGAGCTGTGCCGCACCCGCAGCCAGCTGGCGGAATATCTGACCGAAGAGGCCCGCCTAGCCCCCGGTCCGCTGGAAGTTGCGAGTTTCAACGATGACGTCGAGGTGCTGGCCCAGCAGCTCAAGGCCGTCGAACTGCGGCTGGCCCGCTTCGAACAGCAGGTGACCTGATGACCCCGAAGGAGTTCAAACGCCTCTATCGCATCATCACCATCCTGCTGGAGCAGGGCATCGACGAACTGGTGCCGGCCCGCTATCAACCCTGGCCGGGTCGTCTGGCCCGTCGCTCCCTGTTCTGGCTCAAGAACAGGCAACCGGAGCTCAGCCGCGGAGCCCGCATCCGCCTCGCCTTCGAGGCTCTCGGCCCCATTTTCATCAAGTTTGGCCAGATGCTCTCGACCCGCCGCGACCTGTTGCCGCCGGATATCGCCGAAGAGCTGGCCCTGCTGCAGGACAGGGTGCCCCCCTTCTGTGGTCAGGCGGCGCGCCAGCAGATCGAGCTGAGCCTGGGTTGTCCCATCGAAACCCTGTTTGACGACTTCGACGAGACGCCGCTGGCGTCGGCTTCCATCGCGCAGGTGCATACCGCCCGCTTGAAGGAGAGTGGCCGCGAGATCGTCATCAAGGTGATCCGTCCCGACATCGAGCCTGTCATCGAGGCCGACCTGCGACTGATGCAGGCGCTGGCCCGTCTGGTGGCCCGTTTTGTGCCCCAGAGCGCGCGACTGCGCCCCATCGAGGTGGTGGAGGAGTATCGCAAGACCATCCTCGACGAGCTGAATTTGATGCGCGAAGCGGCCAACGCCATCCAGCTACGGCGCAATTTCACCGGCTCCGAGGCGCTCTATGTGCCTGAAATCATCACCGATCTCTGCCGCGAGCAGGTGCTGGTGATGGAGCGCATCTACGGTATTCCGGTCTCCGACATTCCAGCGCTGGAAGCCAACGGCACCAACATGAAGCTGCTGGCCGAGCGCGGGGTAGAGGTCTTCTTCACCCAGGTGTTCCGCGACAGCTTCTTCCACGCCGATATGCACCCGGGCAACATCTTCGTCTCTTACGAACATCCGGAAAACCCGCTCTGGATCGGCATCGACTGCGGTATCGTCGGTACCCTCAATCGGGAAGACAAACGCTATCTGGCGGAGAATTTCCTCGCCTTCTTCAACCGTGACTATCGCCGCGTGGCGGAGCTGCACGTGGAGTCGGGCTGGGTACCGTCAGATACCAAGGTGGACGAGTTCGAGTTCGCCATCCGCACCGTGCTGGAGCCCATCTTCGAGAAGCCGCTCTCCGAGATCTCGTTCGGTCACGTGCTGCTCAACCTGTTCAACACCGCGCGTCGCTTCCATATGACGGTGCAGCCGCAGCTGGTGCTGCTGCAAAAGACCCTGCTCTATGTGGAAGGGTTGGGGCGTCAGCTCTACCCGCAGCTCGATTTGTGGCAGACCGCCAAGCCGTTCCTCGAGAACTGGATGCACGAACAGGTCGGGCCCAAGTCGGTATTGAACGCCATCAAGGAGAAGGCGCCATTCTGGGCGGAGAAGCTGCCGGAGCTGCCGGAGCTGGTCTATGAGACCCTGCGTCAGACCCGTCATCAGCAGCGTCATTTCGACCAGATGTTTGCCGAGTTCCGCCGTCACAGCCGTCGGCAGGGGCAGGCCCGCTACCTCTTAGGGGTTGGAGCCAGCCTGCTATTGGCGGGTGTATTCTTGCTGACCCAAAAACAACACATTGAGTGGGGACAAGCCAGTCTCGCCGGTGCAGCCCTCTGCTGGCTGGTCGGCTGGTTGCGAACCCGTTCCCATTAATCAACAACCGCGCCGTCAGGCGCCTGTTCTGGAGAGAAAATCATGGGTGGTATCAGTATTTGGCAATTGTTGATCATTGCAGTCATCGTCGTGCTGCTGTTCGGTACCAAGAAACTGCGCGGCATTGGCGGTGATCTGGGCGCGGCGGTCAAAGGGTTCAAGAAAGCCCTCTCCGACGAGCCGGCTGATGCCAAGGCCGAGCAGAAAGATGCCGAGTTTCCCCCGAAACAGCTGAACGAAGCGGCCACTCAGAGCAGTGAGCCCGCCAAGCAGAAAGACAAAGACCAGGCCTAAGCCATGTTCGATATCGGTTTTTGGGAGCTGGTCGTTATCGGTGTGGTAGCACTGGTGGTACTGGGGCCCGAGCGGCTGCCGGTTGCCATCCGCACGGCTACCCACTGGATCCGCCTCATTCGTTCGACCGCGAACTCGGTCAAGTCCGAGCTGGAGCAGGAGCTCAAGTTGCAAGAGCTGCATAACGACCTCAAGAAGGCCGAACAGTTGCAGATGAGCAACCTGAGCCCCGAGCTGCAGGAGTCCATCGAACAGCTCAAAGCGGCGGCCCAGTCGGTCAATCGCCCCTATCAGGTGGAGAACGAGATCCGTCCGCCGCGCCCCGAGCCGGTCGCCCAGGCTGAGCCTGCCACGCCGGTTGAGCCTGCGGTGCAACTGAGCCACGACGTGCCGCCGGTCAACAGCCAGCGGGAGAGTGAGTCGGTGTCGGTCAGCGACTCCGCAGTAAAAGGGGAGGTGAAGCCATGAGTCAGGCCGAACAACCCCTGATCAGCCATCTGGTTGAGCTGAGAACCCGCTTGCTGCGTTCCATTACCGCCATCCTCGTGGTGTTTCTGGCGCTGATCTACTTCTCCAACAATATCTACGACTTCGTGGCCCAGCCGCTGCTCAGCCAGCTGCCGGAAGGGACCAGCATGATAGCGACGGATGTGGCGACCCCCTTCCTGACGCCGATCAAGCTGACGCTGGTGGTCTCCTTCTTCGTGGCGATCCCCTATCTGCTCTATCAGGCCTGGGCCTTTATCGCCCCCGGTCTGTACCAGCACGAACGGCGCCTGATCATGCCGTTGGTGGTCTCCAGCGCCCTGCTGTTCTATGCGGGGATGGCGTTCGCCTACTACGTGGTGTTCCCGCTGGTGTTCGGTTTCTTCACCAGTACCGCCCCTGCCGGGGTGACGGTGGCGACCGATATCGCCAGCTATCTGGACTTCGTACTGACCCTGTTCTTCGCGTTCGGGGTGGCGTTCGAAATTCCGGTGGCCACCATACTGCTCTGCTGGACTGGCGTGACCACACCGCAAAACCTGAAGGAGAAACGTCCCTACGTCGTCGTCGGGGTGTTTGTGGTCGGCATGCTGCTGACGCCGCCTGATGTCTTCTCCCAGACCCTGCTCGCCATCCCGATGTGGGCGCTGTGGGAGATAGGTCTGTTCTTTGCCCGCTTCTACGTGAAGAAAGAAGATGAAGAGCAACAGGAACAACCGGATGGGGAGAGCTGAGGCTCTGTTCGTCACCTGTTTGCCGGACGGCGAGAGGATGACGAAGTCCGCAGGAATGGCAGAACGAGGGGAGCTGAGGCTCCCTTCCTCTTTTCATGCTCCCGTTCGAGGCGTATGGTAAGACCCCATTCGGTAGATGGTTTTCAAATACCTGATATGTATTCCTTTTGTTCGGAACGTCTCATTCCATGATCGATATCGGTTTAAACCTGACCAGCAGCCAGTTCGTCGGTGAACAGCCTGAGCTGGTAGCCCGTGCCCGTGCCGCCGGAGTGGAGGCGCTGATCCTCACCGGTACCGATCTGACTGGCAGCCGCGAGAGCGCAGAGTTGGCCGCCCGCTGGCCGGGCTACTGCTTCTCCACCGCCGGGGTGCATCCTCACGATGCCAAGAGTGTCGATGAGGCGACCCTGCCCGCCTTGCGCGAGCTGGCGGCACTGCCGCAGGTGGTGGCTATCGGCGAGTGCGGCCTCGACTACAACCGCGACTTCTCCCCCCGCCCGGTGCAGGATGCGGTATTCGATGCCCAGCTGGCGCTGGCCGCCGAACTCGGGATGCCGGTGTTCCTTCACTGTCGCGATGCCCACGCCCGTTTTATCGAGATCCTCCGTCCCTGGTTGCCGAAACTGCCGGGAGCCGTGCTGCACTGCTTCACCGGCTCCGATGAGGAGCTGGACGAGTGTCTGGCGCTGGGGCTGCATATCGGGGTGACCGGCTGGCTTTGCGATGAGCGCCGTGGTCAGCTGCTGCGCGAACAGGTAGCGCGTATTCCGGCCGGTCGGCTGATGATCGAGACCGATGCCCCCTATCTGGTGCCGCGAGATCTGAAACCGCGCCCAAAACGCAACGAACCCGCTTTTTTGCCGCACATCGCCCAGGTGGTGGCGGCCTGTCGTGGTGAAGCGCCCGAGGCCTTGTTGGCCCATACCCGGGCCACCTCCGCCGCGTTCTTCCAACTTCCTCTCCAGGAGTGATTCATGGCTACAACTCTTCCGGGCGCCTTTCCGGACCGCCGCCTGCGCCGTCTGCGCAAACATGATTTCAGCCGTCGTCTGGTGCGCGAGAACGTACTGACCGTCAACGATCTCATCTATCCGGTGTTTGTGCTGGAAGGGGAGAACCGTCGGGAAGCCGTTCCCTCCATGCCGGGGGTAGAGCGTCTCTCCATCGATCTGCTGTTGGAAGAGGCTGCCGAGCTGGTGGAGCTGGGCGTACCAGCTATTGCCCTGTTCCCGGTGACTCCGCTGGAGAGCAAGAGCCTGATGGCGGAAGAGGCCTACAACCCGAACGGGCTGGCCCAGCGCACCGTGCGTGCCCTCAAGGCCCGCTTCCCGGAGCTCGGGGTCATCACCGACGTGGCGCTCGATCCGTTCACCACCCACGGGCAGGACGGCATCATAGATGACGAAGGCTATGTGCTGAACGACATCACCACCGAGATCCTGATCAAGCAGGCGCTCTCCCACGCCGAGGCCGGGGTCGATATCGTCGCGCCGTCCGACATGATGGATGGCCGCATCGGCGCCATCCGCGCTGCGCTGGAAGAGAATGGCTTCATCAACACCCAGATCATGGCCTACTCCGCCAAGTACGCTTCCTGCTACTACGGCCCGTTCCGCGATGCGGTTGGCTCTGCCGGCAACCTCGGCAAGAGCAACAAGGCTACCTATCAGATGGACCCGGCCAACAGCAACGAAGCCCTGCACGAAGTGGCGCTGGATATTCAGGAAGGAGCCGACAGCGTGATGGTCAAGCCGGGTATGCCCTATCTGGACGTGGTTCGTCAGGTGAAGGATCAGTTCGGCGTGCCGACTTTCGCCTATCAGGTCAGCGGCGAGTACGCCATGCACATGGCGGCGATCCAGAACGGCTGGCTGAAAGAGAAGGAGACCATCATGGAGTCCCTGCTCTGCTTCAAGCGGGCCGGGGCTGATGGCATCCTCACCTACTTCGCCAAGCGCGTAGCGCAGTGGTTGAAGGAAGATGCCCGTTAAGCCGGGTTGAAGAGAAAAACGAGAGGGGGAGCCGATGGCTCCCCCTCTGTCGTTATGGCTCTCTTTTGGTAACGAGCGGCTGATTACAGCTTGATCCAGGCATCGCTCCAGGCGCTGCCGGTACCCGGCGCATAGTGGCTGGTCGAGCCGCCACACCAGCCGCTGTAGGGCCAGGGTTTGCACTCGTAGTCGCCACCGTTATTGCTGACCCGTTCGCCACTCTGATAAGCGGTGCCCGCAACATAGGCCGGGTAGCTGCCGTTACCACCGTCACTGTCACCACCCGGAGCCTGTTCCACCAATGCCAGGGTGAAGCGGCGCTCGAAGCCCTGCTTGCTTCCCTCTGCCATGCCCGCCAACAACAGCTCGTAACTGCCTGCCGCAAGGCCAGACTGTGCCAGCTGCAGGGAACCCTGACCATCGATCAGGGCGCTGCCGGTGGCGACCGGATTGCCATCCTGCAACAGGGTCGCGGTGACGGTCACCGGGTTGGCGGTGGTCAGCGTCAGACTGAAGTCGAGCGCGCCGTTGACGATGAGATATTCGGCCGCCAGATCGGTGACGGTGAAGTCACTGCTGCTACCGGTAGTGGGCAGGATGAAGTCTCCGCTCAGGTAGGTCAGACCGGTCCAGCCGGAGCTGGTCAGCCAGTGCTTGCCATTGGTCTGATAGACATTGGGCAACTGGGTGCACTGTTTGTTGTCATTGACGAAGCCGATACCGTAAAAGCCCGCCACATTCTTGTAGCAGAGCTGGCGACCATTCTGGTGCAGCACTGGCTGATCCAGCTTGCCCTTGTGGTGGAGTGACAGCCAGTCAAACTGGTTGATGGCCGAGACCAGCGGCACAAACTGGCCATCGGGCTGACGATAACGGATCAGGGATCCGGCATCACAGAGCAGACCATCAGCCTGCTGTTCGACGTAGCCGTAGTACTGCTCGCCATCCTGGAAGGTGAACCGGCAGAGATTGCCTTTCTCCGACTCTTTGGGGATCCATCCCATCAGCAGTCGCTCCTGATTGTTCAGGGCCGCCAGCTGCCCGGCACTGAAGTCGCTGCCGTTGGCTACCCAGCCTTGCGGCATGGTGGAGAATTGCATGAAGTAGTGGTCGGTATAGTACATGTGGCTGTCAGCGCGGTGCTTGCGAGCCCCCTGGCTGACCGAGTTGTAGCGATAGATGTCGTTTTCCGGCTTGTGGAAACCGTTGAGATCATCGTCCAGATAGGGCAGGTCGCCCTTGCGGATATGGTAGTTGGCCATACCCGTCATCAGCGGATGCCAGCCGTGGCTGCCACGGGCAAACGCGCTCTCATGGCTGTAGGACTTCCCATCGAAGCCGTGTCCAAATTCGTGGGCAATGATGCCCCAGCCGCCGTAGTAGTGGCTGACAAAGTTAAAGGTATCGACCCCGGTGATGCCACCACTCCCCAGCCCGCCCCCCATGGCGGTGATCCCCAGGTTGAGGTAGGGGCGCTTCATCAGGCTGTGGTAGTAGTAGTCATAATCGGCGGCCGTAAAGATCCCGTTCGGCACATAGCTGTTACCGCCATTGCCAAACATCTCGTAGCCGTTCACCGCCTTGAAGTTGTACCAGACGTGTTTGAACTCCTCGGTCGAGACCATGTAGGCCAGGTTGGTGGCGATGATCAGCCACTCGCGGGCGTAGAGGGCATTGATAGGGCGCCAGGAGCCGCTGGTGTTGGTGGCGAAGCGCACGTTCCAGCTTGGCTTGAGGCGTGCCAGCTTCTGGGCAAACGGATCCGAGTTGGAGCTGAACCTGTGCTCGAACTGGGCAGGCAGATTGATGCTGTTGTCGAGCAGGTTGTTGAGATCAAACACGCCATCGCGGCTGGCGCTGTTGAAGCGTCCCTGCTCGCCAAAGGCGCTCAGTGGCAGGGTGATTTGGGCATAGGCGGGCAGGCGATCGAGCTGGCCCAGGATCAGCCACTTGTTGATACCGTTCAGGCGTGACTCGATATTGATGTCATGCAGCTCTCTGGCGGCATAGTTGGTGATGCGCACCGTGTCGTTATCAAGCAGCTCGGTCTTGACCAGCGAATTGATGTTGACCGAACGCTGGGCGCGATCGATCAGCACCTCGTAGGGTTCGTCATTGCGCAGTATGTAGCTGACTGTGGCCGGCATCAGCTGATCGAAGATCAGCGGGCGAGCCGGCAACTGCTCGTCGGCCGTGAAGCTGATCTCCTTGCTCAGCTGCTGGTTGAAACCCAGGCCGCGTTCGTTGGCGGTGACAAGCGCCGAGCCCGCCAGCTGGAGATCTTTCAGCGCCGCCACAGGCTGCTGGTTGATCTCCCGGACAGTAAAGGTCGGGTTCTTGAACTGAAAGTCGTTGGCGATCAGGGTATCGACATCATGCCATTCGATGCGGTCCTTGAAGTTCACCACCAGTCGATCGCCATCCATGTCGATTTTTTGCAGATTGCTGTCGGCGATCACCTGCTCAGGCGCCAGCGGGGTGTTGCTGGCGATGGCATCAGCCAGTTTGCGGAGGTCATAGATGTAGTAGTTTTTGCCGGCGGTGTGGGCCAGCAGATAGTCACCCACCTGATGGAGTTGCACCAGACGGTGGCTGTATTTTCCTTCAAAGGCGAGCCGACCGGCGATGGGGGTCTTGAGGCTGTTCTCCGGCGTCACATCCTGCTGGCGGTAGACCTTGATCTCGCTCAGCGCATCGGCCACCAGCACGTAATCCTGATTGGCAAAGATGGCCTGGGCGCGGTGCAGGCTGTTGCTGCCGGAATCCCGACCGGTTCCCAGGGTGGTGACATAGCGATGCTCGTCGGCCAGATCGAAGATATCGACCCGGTGCGAGTAGCGCGAGACCACGTAGAGCAGGTTGTTGCGGACAAACAGTTCGCTGACCTGGTTGTAGGCCGTGGCACTGCCGGTTTCGGTGCCGCGGATCTCGCCAATCTGCTGGCGGCTCGGGATATCGATAATGGCCACATGGCCCGGATTGCCGTTCTGGCTGACATAGAGCCGATCCTGATAGCGCTCGACCGCCGTGATCAGGCTGGCGTCCAGCCCCAGCTGGTCGGCCGCCAGCTCCTCGCCTTTGTCCAGATATTGCAGCGAGGTGGCAAACGAGTTGACGCTGCAGGAGCTGGTCTCCATCACTACCCGGGTGCGTTCGCCATTCTGGATCTGGCCGTGGGGGAAGTACTCCAGCAGACAGCCGTTGCCGTAGTCATAGTTGCCAAAGCGTTTGTTGACCGCTACGACCCCACCGTCGTACCAGGTCAGCTCCCACTCCTCATCGAAGAAATCAAAGACGTTACGAATGGCTGTTTCGTTGAAAAAGTGGGGTTTGGGCAGATCGAACAGGATGTGGTTATCCGCTGTCAGCGGGTAGAGCAGGCCGTTGATGGCAAGGTGGCGCTTGCCATCCTTGATGATCACGTTCTGCTCGTCAGCCGCACTCTGATGCAGCGCGGCGAGGCGCGCCGTCATCTGCTCGTAGTGTTCCTGATAGGTTTGTTTGAAATAGGCTTGTTCGCGCTCATCGGCCACGACATGGGCCGACAGCAGCAAACCGAGCAGGGTGGCAAGCTTGGTGGTTCTTGGCATGGTGATTTCCTTATCTTGGTTGTTGTTGGATGTTTTTTGGTGGTTGGCAAGCATGTAAAAGAGAGGGGCTAACCCGTCCGGGTCAGTGCATCCTGCCCATCGGCAGCGTGGCCGACGGGCAAGATATGGGCGGGGGCCTGTCGGCCCCCGTTAGTGGTTGGGGCAAGGTCAGAGCTTGATCCAGGCATCGCTCCAGGCAGAGCCGGTACCCGGTGCATAATGGCTGGTCGAGCCGCCACACCAGCCGCTGTAGGGCCAGGGTTTGCACTCGTAGTTGCCACCGGCATTGCTGACCCGATCACCGGCCTGATAGCCGGTGTTGGGGGCGTAGGCCGGGTAGTCACCTTCGCTACCGCCGTTGCTCTCTTCGGTCAGCGCAACCGGGAAGCGCTGTACCACCGGCTGCTGGCCATCTGCCAGACCGGTGATGACTACTTCGTAGCTGCCATCGGTCACATTGCTGCCCTGCAGTACCAGGGTGCTGGTGCCGTTCACCTGGCTGCTGGTGGTACCGTGGCTGTAGCCGCTCTGCTCCAGAGTCGCGGTGATTTGGACCGGGTTGGCGGTGGTCAGGTTGAAGCGGATGCTGACCTGACCGTTGACTATGGTGTACTCGCTCGCCATGGCGCTGACGGTGAAGTCGCTGCTGCCTTCTGCGGGGGGCGTTGTGCCGCCGCAGTCGCTGTCGCCTTGTACGCGCCAGACGCCCCAGTCACCCGTGGTGCCCGGCTCTTCGTTCTGGGTCCACCAGCCTGCCAGCCAGTTCTTGCCGTTGTGGCTGACGATGTCGCCGCCCACGTAGACCTTCTTGGCATCCCAGCTGTTTTCACAGACGGCGCCCTGCTCCCTGACGGTCACGTTGCGCTGCTGGGTTACCTGCTGACCGGCGCTGTCGCTCACCTGATAGGTGAGGGTGTAGCGGCCGACCTTGCTGCTGTCGACGTTGCCGCTGACCTTGATTTGGGCGGTCAGGTCGCCATCTTCTTCATCATGGGCGCTGACGCCGGTCATCGGATCGAAAGCGGTACCCAGTTCCAGCGTGGTGTCGGTGACACCGCTGAACACCGGCTTCATGCTGTAGACCTCGATGGTACGTACCTGCTCGGTGACGTTGTTGTCGCGATCGCTCACCTTGTAGGTGAGGGGGTAGAGGCCGATGCGCTGGCTGTCTACCGAGCCTTCCACCTGGATCTGGCCAGTCAGGTCGCCATCTTCCTTGTCGTTGGCGCTGACACCTGCCAGCGGATCAAAGGCGGTACCCTGCTTGATGCGGGTATCGCTCAGGCCGCTGAACACCGGCTTGCCGTTGTCTACCGGCGGCGTGATCTCCTGATCGTGGATGAAGGGGCCGTAGCTCTTGATGAAGGATTCGTTGTAGGACTGACCGGCGGCGTTGCGGCCCATGTCCCAGTTGATGGACCAGGTCATCACGCCGCGCAGTGGTTGCCCCTCGCTCTTCAGGCGGTTGAAGGCGTTGTAGAGCTTCTGCGGATCCTGCACATAGCCGGTGGCGGCGGCGTCGATGTTGGTCGGAATGCCGAACACCAGCTTGTCATGGGGGATCTTGTAGAAGCCGCGGGTACCGTTGCTCAGCGAATCCGCCATGTAGTAGATGAACTCTTCTTTCAGGGCATCGTTGTTCTGGGCAATCCAGCCGATGCCATCGATGTAGATACCGTCGCCACCCTGGTTGTAGAACTGAGGGTTGATCCAGTCGTAGTACCCTTCCAGATTGCGGATATAGGGGACGTAGGCGCCAGTCTGGGTCAGATAGGGGAACTCCGGCGCCATGGTGATGAGGAAGTTTTTCCCCTGGGCGCGGTAGTGATCCTTGACCAGCCGCAGGGCCGCCGGGATCACGGTCTGGTTGTCGGCGGCGGTGATGGCGGCCTGTTCCAGATCGATATCCAGCCCGTCGAAGCCATAGGTCTCCACCAGACGGATGATCTCGTCGGCAAAGGCCTGCTCCTGACCCTTGCGCAGCTCGATGTGCGCATCGGCACCGCCCAGCGCCAGCAGCACGGCACGGCCCTGACGGTTCAGCTCGGCGATCTGCTCGATAAACTGGCTTTCGCTCATGCCGATGGCCGGGTCGAGTTTGAAGGTGGGGATGGGATCGCTGCCATACACCTTCATGAAGGAGACATCGACCACGTTGTATTGCGGGTTGACCTGATCGAGCTTGACGCAGGGGGCGATACCGCCCTTGTAGCCCGAGCCGTCACACCAGTTGTGCCAATAGCCGACCACTACGCCGGACTGGGGGTTGACCATCGCCTGACCGGCACTGGCGGCATATGCCATGGGGGCGCCCATGCCGAGCAGGCAGCCAAGCAGGGATAATTTGAGTTTGTTCATCGTCTCTCCGTACGGTGCAAATGGGGCGTCGGTTGTGACCGGACGTCCCCGGGGGCAGCCCCGCTGTCATAGGTGTTTTCCCTTAGACCGGTGGCTTTGCGTCGCGCCCTTTCGGGTCACTTTGCCTTTTTCACCCGATTTCTGTGCAGCACAGAGAATCAAGTGACCTGCATGGCAGGTTGCCTATGATAGATGCTTGAAAATAAATTAATCAATAGTTGGTTTTGATTCTAATTAACTGAAAAATATTGATAATTTGTTACAGCTACCACATTTTGTCCGTTTCCATGATTGAGCATGACGGTACTTGGTTGGCAGCTGTGGCGCCGGTAAATGGCGACTTTTTGCCCCTTGAAAGTAGCGGTAAGAGCCAAAAAAGGCCCACAGATTCATTCTGTTACTGGCTGTTGATGGCAAAACTGCAGCAACGGCAGAGATCCGGGTCGCAATGGCTGGAAAAGTACAGGGTTGCGGCGGATTCCCGCTTGATTATTGCGTGGCTTGGCCACATGTTAGAAAGCCATACAGAGCTGCTAAAGCGGTCTGTTCAAGACCAAACAAGAGGTAACCGGGATGAATAACCCTTTGCTGACAATGGATTCGCTGCCCCCTTTCAGCCAGATCAAGCCGGAGCAGGTTCAGCCTGCCGTGATTCAGGCGATTGCTGACTGCAAGCAGAAGATCAGCGATGTGCTGGCCCAGCGTGATCCCCATACCTGGGATAGCCTGATTGCCCCGCTGGAAGAGGTAAATGACCGCCTGTCACGGATCTGGTCACCGGTCAGCCACCTCAACTCCGTACTCAACAGCGAAGCGCTGCGCGAGGCCCATGATGCCTGCCTGCCGCTGCTCTCCGAATTCCAGACCTATGTCGGTCAGCATGAAGGGCTCTATCAGGCCTATCTGGCCCTCTCCCAGAGCGATGATTTCCCGCTGCTGAGCGGTGCCCAGCGCAAGGAGATCCAGAATACCCTGCGTGACTTCCGCCTCTCCGGCATCGGTCTGCCTGCCGAGGCGCAGCAGCGTTACGGCGAGATTCAGGCCCGCCTCTCCGAGCTGGCCTCCCGTTTCAGCAACAACGTGCTGGATGCGACCCAGGGCTGGCACAAGCTGGTGGCCGATGAAGCCGAATTGGCCGGTCTGCCCGACAGCGTGCGTGCCGCTGCCCGTCAGATGGCCGAGCTAAAGGGCAAAGAGGGGTGGCTGTTCACGCTGGATATCCCCTCTTATCTGCCGGTGATGATGTATGCCGACAACCGCGAGCTGCGGGCCGAGATGTACGAAGCCTTCACCACTCGTGCCTCCGATCAGGGCCCCAATGCGGGCAAGTGGGACAACTCCGCCATCATGAGCGAGCTGCTCACCCTGCGCCGCGAACTGGCCCAGCTGCTGGGCTTTGCCAACTATGCCGAGCTCTCCCTGGCCACCAAGATGGCGGACAAGACCGAACAGGTGGTGAGCTTCCTCACCGATCTGGCGGCCAAATCCCTGCCGCAAGGCAAGGCCGAGCTGGAGGAGATCCGCGCCTTCGCCGCCGAGCAGCACGGTCAGAGCGAGCTGGCCGCCTGGGATCTCGCCTACTACGCCGAGAAGCTCAAACAGCACAAGTTTTCCATCTCCGACGAGCAGCTGCGCCCCTACTTCCCCGCCCGCAAGGTGGTGAAGGGGCTGTTCGAAGTGGTGAAGCGGGTGTTCGGCATGAAGGTGCGCGAGCGCCTCGGCATCGACACCTGGCACCCGGACGTGCGCTTCTACGATATCTTCGATGCTGACGACGAGCTGCGCGGCAGCTTCTACCTCGACCTCTACGCCCGCGAGCACAAGCAGGGCGGGGCCTGGATGGATGTCTGTCTGGGTCGTCGCTACCGTCAGGATGGCTCGCTGCAAAAACCGGTGGCCTACCTGACCTGCAACTTCAACGGCCCGGTGGATGGTAAACCGGCGCTGTTCACCCACAACGAAGTGGTCACCCTGTTCCATGAGTTTGGCCACGGCATCCACCACATGCTGACCCGCATCGATGTGGCCGGTGTCGCCGGTATCAACGGCGTGGCCTGGGATGCGGTAGAGCTGCCGAGCCAGTTCCTCGAGAACTGGTGCTGGGAGTCTGAGGCGCTGGCCTTTATCTCCGGCCACTACGAGACCGGCGAGCCGTTGCCTGCCGATCTGCTGGAGAAGATGCTAACCGCCCGCAACTTCCAGGCCGCCATGCAGATGCTGCGCCAGCTGGAGTTCGCCCTGTTCGACTTCCGTCTCCATCAGGAGTTTGATCCGGCCAATCCGGCGCAGCTTCCGGCGCTGCTGGATGAGGTGCGCAGTCAGGTAGCCGTGATGACGCCACCGGCGTTCAACCGCTTCCAGCACAGCTTCTCCCACATTTTCGCGGGCGGCTATGCGGCGGGCTACTACAGCTACAAGTGGGCCGAGGTGCTCTCTGCCGATGCCTTCTCCCGCTTCGAGGAGGAGGGGATCTTCAACCCGGCCACCGGCCAATCTTTCCTGAAGAATATTCTGGAGAAGGGTGGCTCGAAGGAGCCGATGGAGCTGTTCCGAGCCTTCCGTGGTCGTGAGCCCAAGGTGGATGCGCTGTTGCGACACAGCGGGATCGCTGCCTGAGATTCCTGACCCGCCGCCTGTGTGAGCTTCAAGCAGGTACACTGTTTTGCGGCATAGTGGGATCGAGTCGTGATTTCTGCGACAAAAAGGGACCTTTTGGTCCCTTTTTTCAAGGCTTTTTAATATCTTGCTGATTGCATATTTGCACTGCTCACAGCTCTTCAGTAGAGTCGTGTTCTAACCTTCAAGGAGAGAAAGCCACTTGCCATGAGGCGAGCACTCGATTCCGTCTATCAAATCATCTCAAGTCTGGCTCATTCGAGCGGCCAGGGATATTTCGATACCTTTGTGAGTGAAATCGCCGCTGCTGTGATGGCTGATGTCGTCCTGATCGCCAGCAGGGAATCAAATGCTTCCCATCTTACGGTTCAGGCTGCCCATCCCTCCTCTCTTGACCCCGATACCCTGACGCTGCCAATCACTGACTCTCCCGATGCCATTACCTGGCAGGAGGGGGAAGCCTGGTTCAGCGATCGTCTGTTGCAGCTGTTCCCCGCGATGCCGCTTGCCGATGCGTGGCAAGCCCAGGCCTACGCCGGGATCGCCCTCAAGGATGCGGATGGCGAAACCATAGGTATCTGCTGCCTGCTCTATCGTCAGCCGCAGGCCAATATGACCAAGGTGATGGGGCTGCTCCGGTTGCTGGGGCCGCTGGCCGGTCGCGAACTGGCGCTGATGCTGCAACGCCAGCTGCCGCAACTCTTGCCTGATACCCCTCATGTGCTGCAGAGCATGCTGTTTCAGGCCCCGGTGGGGATCGGCAAGCTCGATCTCACCGGCCGCATTCTCTGGGCCAATCCGGCTATCGAGAAGATGTTGGGCTATCCCCTAGACGAGCTGCTTCATCGCTCCATCTCCGACATCAATCACCCGGAGGATTGGCAGCGCAGCCTTGAGTGCTACGAAGAGATCCGGCGCGGCGAGCGCAGCAGTTTCACCCAGGAGAAGCGCTACTTCTGCAAGGGGGGCGAGATCCTGTGGGGGCGGGTAACTGTCACCCTGATCCGCGACGAGCAGCAGCAGCCGGACTACCTGATGGTGCTGCTGGAGAATATCGATCCCCTCAAGCGTCATGCGGAGCAGCTCAAGCTCTCCCACCGGGTCTACGACAACCTCTCCGAAGCGATTCTGGTGTGCGATGCCGACAGCCGCATCATCTCGGTCAACCCGGCCTTCGAGCAGATCACTGGCTACAGCAGCGACGAGGTGCGGGGCCAACGTCCCAGCATGCTCAAGTCCGGGCTGCACGATCAGACCTTCTATGCCGACATGTACCACGCGCTGGAGCGGGTGGGGGTGTGGCGTGGCGAAGTGTGGAACAAGCGCAAGAATGGCAAGCTCTATCCGCAGCAGCTGATGATCAGCACCCTGCGTGAAGCTGGCAAAATCCAGCAATATATCGCCATTTTCAGCGATCTTTCCCAGACCAAAGTGGCCGAGCAGAAGATCGCGACCCAGGCCAACTACGACAACCTTACCAGCCTGCCCAACCGCTGGCTGTTTGGCCGCTGCCTCACCCGCTTCTGCGAGCGGGGCGAGCGCTTCGCGCTCATGGTGCTCGACCTCAACAACTTCAAGGCGGTCAACAACAGCATGGATCACCATGCTGGCGATGCCCTGTTGCGGGAGGTGTCGGATCGACTGGTGAGCCGGGTGCGCACCGAAGATCTGGTGGCCCGTATCGGTGGCGATGAGTTCGCGTTCCTGGTGCCCGGCATCGTCACCCGCCGTCAGGCCGAGGTGTTTGCCAAGCAGGTGATCGGCAGCTTTGCCCGTCCCTTTATGCTGGCCAACCAGCACCTCTATGTGACCGCGACCATCGGCATGACCCTCTGCCCGGTCGATGGCAGCGAGAGCGACGAGCTGCTGCGCAACGCCGAGCAGGCGCTGTTTGCGGCCAAGCGGCAGGGAAGGTTGCTCGGAGCCTACTGCTCATCCATGCGGGAAGAGGTGCGCCAGCGCCACCAGATGCAGCAGGATTTGGCCGAAGCGATCAAGCTGGAGCTGCTGACCATGGCCTACCAGCCCATCTGGGACAATCGCAGTGGACGGGTCGCCAAGCTGGAGGCGCTGGTGCGCTGGTATCACCCCCACTGGGGGCAGGTATCCCCTGCCGAGTTTATTCCGCTGGCGGAAGAGGCGGGATTGATTCAGGGGCTGGGTGCGCTGGTATTGTGGCAATCGTGCCGGGATCTGGCGCGGTTGCAGCAATCCGGCTTCCCTGACCTGCAGATGTCGATTAACCGTTCCACCATGGAGTTCCAGACCATCGACCCAGAGGCGAGTGAGTGGCTCAAGGTGATCCAGCACTTCGGGCTCGATCCTGCCGACATCGTCATCGAAATCACCGAATCTCTGCTGATGGAGAGCAGCGATCAGCACAGGGTGCGGATCGATGCCCTGCGCGAGGCGGGCTGCAAGCTGGCCATCGACGATTTCGGTACCGGCTACTCGGCCCTCAACTATCTGCGCACCTTCCCGGTCGATCTGGTCAAGATCGACCGCTCCTTCGTGCGCCATATCCCCTTCAATGAGCAGGATCGGATGCTGCTCGACGGCATCATCAACATAGTGCACAACCTCGGCATGCAGGTGGTAATCGAGGGGGTAGAGACCCGCGAGCAGCTCAATTTCCTCTGCCAGAAGGGGTGTGCCTTCACCCAGGGTTATCTGCTCAGCCGCCCGCTGGCCTATGACGATCTCACCGAATATCTGCAGCTCAATGACAAAGGGATGTTTCTGCAGATCAGCTAGTGGCGCTTACTCCTTCGATGTCATCTGTTCCTGTTTGGTTTTCAATGTCCGGTAATCCTCGCCGAGATAGCGCAAATAGATGCGATCCAGTACTCCCTCATCCTGCATCTGTTGCAGCGCCTTGTTGTAGGCAGGCAGCAGGTCAGCCTTCTGTTTGCCAAAACAGAGGTAGAGCGGCGTCGAATCGATAAAGGGGGTGAGGGCGCGGATCCTGACGTCCTGCTCTCTCGACAGAATGGGGGCAGAGAAGTAGTCCAGGATGATCATATCGACCCGGCTCTTTTCCAGCATCAGTAGCAGCTGTTTGTCGGAGTGAACCTTGATGGGCTCCCAGCCGGTGAAGTTCCTGATCTTGGCCGTATAGTCATACCCCCTGACCATCCCTACTTTCAGCCCCTTGGCCATCTCCCACGAGAAGTTCTGTAACGGACTGTCGGTACGCACATAGGCGGCCAGAGGATAGAAGGCGGTGGCAAGGTCAGAGTGATAGCAACCGGGGAGAGGGGCGTTGTCGAGAATGCCATCCGCCAGCTGGGTGCTGACATATTGCTCGCAGCGTCCCCAAGGCAGTTCAAGCAGGGTGAGGTTCATGCCAAGGCGGCGCGCCACCTCTTGATGGATCTCCACCGAAATGCCCTCTTTCAGGTTGCCCTGTTCGGCATAAGAAAAGGGAGGCCAGTCTACGCCGCAGACCTTCAGGTTTGTGCCGCTCTGGGCGGCGAGGAGCAGGGCAATGAACAGGTTCATGGGATTTCCTCCCTACAGCGACTTGAAGGGGCTGTGGTACACTCGGTTCACTGAACTTAGAACGCATCCAAAGACCATGCAAATTCTCCTCGAAGACCCCGCCAAGGCCGCGCAGGCAGACGCGCTGGCCAGCCAGCTTGCTCTGCTCGACCTTCCCCAGTTTGCCCTGGTGTTTACCCCGGAAAGGTTGGAACTGCGCAAGCTGGATGAGCCCAAGCTGGGGGCCGTCTATGTGGACTTCGTGGAAGGGGCGGTGGCGCATCGCCGCAAGTTTGGCGGCGGTCGGGGCCAGTCCATCGCCAAGGCGGTGGGGCTCAAGGCTGGTGCCACACCGACCGTGGTGGATGCCACTGCCGGGCTGGGGCGCGATGCCTTCGTGCTCGCCTCCCTCGGTTGCAAGGTGACCCTGATCGAACGCAGCCCCGTGGTCGCTGCCCTGTTGCAGGACGGGCTGGCGCGGGCGGCACAGGATCCCGAGATTGGCTCCTGGGTCAGTGAGCGGATGCTCCTGCTGCAAGGCCCGGCGGTGGACAATCTGCTGGCGCTGCCGGAGCGGCCCGAGGTGATCTACCTTGACCCCATGTTCCCCCACAAGCAGAAGTCAGCGTTGGTGAAAAAGGAGATGCGGGTGTTCCAGTCGCTGGTGGGGCCGGATCTTGATGCTGATGCTCTGCTGCCAGCTGCGCTTCAAATGGCAGAGAAGCGGGTGGTGGTGAAGCGGCCGGACTACGCCGGCTGGCTCAATGAACAGAAGCCCAGCATGGCTATCGAGACCAAGAGCAACCGCTTCGATGTCTATGTGATGGCGGCGCTGGTGGCGAGTTAACGGTCGGTGCGAGTTGCGGATGCAAAAAAGGAGGGCCAACGTCATGTTGGCCCTCCTTTTTCGTATTGGATTCAGTTGGTTGGCGCGAAGCGGATCAGCATTTCTTCCCCTTGCCAGTTCAGGCGCAGGGTCGCCAGTTCTGCCAGACTGAGCCGCTCGCCACTGTGCAGCAGCAGATACTCGACCCCTTCGCTGGCTTCGATAGTGCGGATCTTGTCATCCCGCTGGCGACCATCGCGGCTGGTGAGGGTCACCGGCAGTTGCCAGCTGGCAGCAATTTCGAGCCAGTCGTAGAGATCGCAGCTGATGGGTTGATAATCCGGCATGATCGGCTCCAAAACAGGCAGGTTGCTGAGTCAGGCTTCCTGTACTCGGGTCGGCCAGCCCATCTTCTGCTGGCGTTCCACCTCGAGCCGCAGCTCGCTGGCGCGCAGGTAGTGTTCATCCATCCAGCCCTTGGGCAGGGTCAGGGTCAGTGACTCCTCTTCTGCCTGCAGGGTGAAGCTGGGCACTGTGCCCTGGGTACGGCGCATGCAGAGGATCAGCGCGATGCGCAGGATACGGGCCAGCCGGATCGCCTGACGACCGGTGACTGCACCCTGTTTCTCCAGTGGTTCCAGCTTGAATTCGTCCCGCTGGTTGAACAGCAGGGCCGACAACAGCTTCTTTTGCGCAGGGGTAAAGCCCGGCATGTCGATGTTGTCGATGATGTAGGCGGCGTGTTGCGGCGCCTTCTTGTACTCGATACAGAGGCCGATCTCGTGCAGCAGGGCGGCATAACGCAAGATCGGGCGACCGTAGCGTTTGGAGAGTCGCCAGGCCGGTTGCAGCTGGTTGAACGCCTCGACAGCGGTATCGCGCACCCGTTCGGCGTGCTCTTTATCCAGCTGATAGCGGCTGATCAGGCTGTCGGCGGTGCGATCCCGGGCATCACAGTCGTGATTGTTGCCAAGCAGACCGTAGATCAGTCCTTCACGCAGGGCGCCCCCCGCGAGGGTCATGCTCTCGATATCGAGGGTTTCGAAGATGGCGATCAGGATGGCGAGGCCGGAGGGGAATACGGTCAGCCGCTCGGCCGCCAGCCCTTCCAGTTGCAGCCGGTCGAGCTTGCCGCAGGCGATGGCCTGACCCATCAGCTCCTGGAGCTTGGGCAGGGTGACCCGCTCGCTCTTCCCTTGCGCCAGCATGATCTCTTGCAGCGCCTGCACCGTGCCGGAGGCGCCGACACAGGTACGCCAGCCGAGGGCGCGGTAATCGTCCGCCACCTTCTCCAGCACCGCCTTGGCGGCAGCAATCGCCTGCTCGAAACGGGCTTCGGAGAGCTCGCCATCACCAAAGTGATTGTTGAGCCAGGTGACGCAGCCCATGTGCAGGCTGTTGAGCAGTTTTGCTTCGCTGTGCTCGCCAATCACCAGTTCGGTACTGGCACCGCCGATGTCGATCACCAGCCGGTTGCCTTCCCCGGCAGAGGTCCAGGAGACCCCTTCATAGATGGTCTTGGCCTCTTCCTCGCCCGAGATGATCTCGATACTGTGGTTGAGTACCCGTTCCGCTTCGCTGAGGAATTCGTCGACGTTGGTAGCAAGCCGCAAGGTTGCGGTGCCCACCACCCGGATATTGTCGGCCGGAATGTCCTGCAACTGTTCGGAGAAGAGACGCAAACAGTCCCAGCCCCGCTCCATGGCGGCACGGCTGAGACGAAATTCCGGATCGAGCCCGGCTGCGAGGCGAACCTTGCGCTTGACCTTGGCGACGGTGCGCAGAGCACCGGCGACCTCGCGCACCACCAGCATATGAAAGCTGTTGGAGCCGAGGTCGATGGCGGCATAGAGAGGCGAGTTGTGCAACGGGCCTGTCCTTAGCTCTTGCGCGGCGGACGACGACGGTTGTTGCTGTTGCCACCGCCCTGACGATCCCGCATGTTGCGGTTCACCGGCTGACGGTTGCGGAACACCCGTTTCGGCGGGGTCACGTCATCCAGCAGCGCTTCACGGTCGTACTTGCTGACCGGAATGGCGTGGTGGATGTACTCCTCGATGGCCGGCAGGTTGAAGGCATAGTCTTCACAGGCCAGGCTGATGGAGTGACCGCTCTTGCCGGCACGACCGGTACGACCGATACGGTGTACATAGTCTTCGGCGTCGTCGGGCAGGTCATAGTTGAAGACGTGGGTCACGTCAGGGATGTGCAGACCACGGGCGGCCACGTCGGTGGCGACCAGAATATCGAGCGCCCCCTTGGTGAAATCCTCGAGGATCTTCATCCGCTTCTTCTGCGGCACGTCACCGGTCAGCAGACCGACGCGGTGGCCGTCGTTTTCCAGCCAGGCATGGACGTCTTCACAGACATGCTTGGTGTTGGCGAAGACGATCGCTTTTTCCGGCCACTCCTCTTCCATCAGGGAGAGCAGCAGCAACATCTTGTCTTCATTGGAGGGGTAGAACAGCTCCTCCTTGATCCGCACGCCGGTCATCTGCTCCGGCTCTACCTGCACATGTTCCGGGTGGTTCATGTGTTCGTAGGCCAGCTCCTGCACGCGCAGGGAGAGGGTGGCGGAGAACAGCATGCTCATACGCTCGGTCGCGGGCGGCATGCGGCGGAACAGGAAGCGGATGTCCTTGATGAAGCCCAGATCGAACATGCGATCCGCTTCGTCCAGTACCACGACCTGAATGTTGCTCAGATCGATCACCTTGGACTTGAAGTAGTCGATGATGCGGCCGGTGGTGCCGATCAGGATGTCGACGCCCTGCTCCAGCACGGCCAGCTGCTTGTCGTAACCTTCGCCACCGTAGGCGAGGCCGAGTTTCAGGCCGGTAGAAGCGGCGATGCTGTCGGCATCGTTATAGATCTGTACTGCCAGTTCCCGGGTGGGTGCCATGATGATGGCTCTGGGTTGGTTAACCAGACGGGGCTTGGTCAGCGGGTGAGTCAGCAAATAGTTGAATGTCGCGGCCAGGAAGGCAATGGTCTTGCCGGTTCCTGTCTGGGCCTGACCGGCGAGGTCATGACCTTCTACCAGCAGTGGCAGAGACAGTGCCTGGATGGGCGTGCAATAGTGAAATCCCTTTGATTCCAGACCAGCCAGAACTTCGGGTTCGAGGCCCATTTGGGCGAATTTGTCGGTCGTTAAGTGTGTTTTGCTCATGGCGGTAGGTTATCAGGTTAGGCTTGCAATAATAAACAGGATCATTTCAAATAGGGCAACTATTGCCTTTGTTGATATGTCAATAAAGCCTTAATTACTGACTGGAGTTGGAGATGAGTGACAAGATTGTTCAGCTGAGCGATGCCAGCTTCGAGGCAGATGTAATCAAAGCCGATGGCGCCGTTCTGGTCGACTTCTGGGCCGAGTGGTGTGGTCCGTGCAAGATGATTGCCCCGATCCTGGAAGAAGTTGCCCAAGAGTACGAAGGTCGCGTGACCGTAGCCAAACTGAACATCGACCATAACTCTGATACTCCGCCCAAGTACGGCATTCGTGGTATCCCGACCCTCTTGCTGTTCAAGAATGGCGAAGTGGCAGCGACCAAGGTCGGTGCACTGTCCAAGACTCAGCTGAAAGAGTTCCTGGACGGCAACCTGTAATAATTAAAGAGGAGCGCATTGCAATAATGCGCTCCTTGTGTTTTATCACCTAGACGCTCATCCCGATTGGTGCTAGTTTATCGCTCGTTTGCTAACCTTTTTGCCTGACTCTTTGCTAACCACAGCCTGGCAATCAAATCCGATCAGCATCAATCCAGCAGACTGTCTCCTCATTTCAATCCTTGCTTACAGACTTTCACCACTATGAATCTGACTGAATTAAAGAACACTCCTGTGTCCGAGCTGGTCAAGCTTGGCGAATCCATGGGGTTGGAAAATCTGGCTCGGGCGCACAAGAAAGATATTATTTTTGCAATCCTCAAGGCGCACGCCAAGGGTGGTGAAGATATCTTTGGCGACGGTGTGCTGGAAATCCTGACCGATGGTTTCGGCTTCCTGCGCAGTGCAGACGGCTCCTATCTGGCAGGCCCTGACGATATCTACGTCTCCCCGAGCCAGATCCGCCGCTTCAACCTGCGTACCGGCGATACCATCTCCGGCAAGATCCGGCCACCGAAAGAGGGCGAACGCTACTTCGCACTGCTCAAGGTCAATGAGGTCAACTACGACCGTCCGGAAAACTCCCGCAACAAGATCCTGTTTGAAAACCTTACCCCCCTGCATGCCAACGAACGTCTGCGTATGGAACGGGGTAATGGCTCTACCGAAGATATCACCGCCCGTGTACTGGATCTGGCTTCCCCCATCGGTAAAGGCCAGCGCGGCCTGATCGTGGCGCCGCCCAAGGCCGGTAAGACCATGCTGCTGCAGAACATCGCCCAGAGCATCGCCTACAACCACCCGGACTGTGAACTGATCGTTCTGCTGATCGACGAGCGTCCGGAAGAGGTGACCGAGATGCAGCGGATGGTGAAAGGTGAAGTGATCGCTTCCACCTTTGACGAACCGGCTTCCCGCCACGTTCAGGTTGCCGAAATGGTGATCGAGAAGGCCAAGCGTCTGGTCGAGCACAAGAAAGATGTAGTGATCCTGCTGGACTCTATCACCCGTCTGGCCCGTGCCTACAACACCGTCATCCCGTCATCCGGCAAGGTACTGACCGGTGGTGTGGATGCCAACGCCCTGCACCGTCCGAAGCGCTTCTTCGGCGCCGCGCGTAATGTTGAGGAGGGCGGCAGCCTGACCATCATCGCCACTGCGCTGATCGATACCGGTTCCAAGATGGACGAGGTTATCTACGAAGAGTTCAAGGGTACCGGCAACATGGAACTGCACCTCTCGCGCAAGATTGCCGAGAAACGTGTCTACCCGGCCATCGACATCACCCGCTCAGGCACCCGTAAAGAAGAGCTGCTCACCTCCGGTGACGAGCTGCAGAAGATGTGGATCCTGCGCAAGATTGTCCACCCGATGGGCGAGATCGACGGTATCGAATTCCTCATCGACAAGCTGGCGATGACCAAGACCAACGACGAGTTCTTCGACGCCATGCGGCGCCAGCAGAAGTAAGTCCGGTCAGAAAATGACGAAACCGCGGCCCTGGTCGCGGTTTTTGTTTATCTGTTTTCCGGTCGCCCTAGTAGTATGAGATCCCGATGTCACATGGATGGAGACGTCATGAAGCCTGTTTTCTGGTTATTGCTGGGGTTGCTGAGCGCAATGCCAGCCTGCGCGCAGAGTGCGCCGATCGCGGTGACAGCCGAGACGTTGCAGACTCACCAGCGCTATCTGGCGGGCCGTCTGCAGGAGGGGCAATTTGCAGCCATCGACTCTCTGCTGGCGACCCTGAGTCGCGAGCGGCGGGAGTTCCTGCTGTTGCAGCTTCTGCGGGATATTCCCGCTACCACCCCTGCATCCCCTGCGTTGCAACAGTGGGTCGAGGCTCAGGCCGACAAGGCCCCCGAGTGGCTCATGGAGCAGCAGGTCGACGGTTTTCTGGTGCAGCAACCTGTCTATGATTTTGCCGCGCAGGCCCGTCAGCTGCTGGGGGCGTGGCAACTGCAATCACTGGTGCAGCGCTATCGGCAGCAGCTTGCCCAGGGCAGCTTCCAGCTAAAGTCCATCTACTACAGCAGTAACCCCGATCTCGCCATGCAGCAGCAAGCCCTGTTGCTGGCCCTCGATACCTTGCCGCAACCGATCTGGATGCGGGAGGCGCAAGCGCTGGCCAGCCAGAATATCTATCTGCCCGATAATCATCTGTTGTTCCATCTGTTGCAGCGCACCGGCGAACCGGCGCTCTATAGCATGCTGTGGCGGCGGCCGGCAGATCAGGATGCGCTGCGTGCACTCTCTACCATCAACCGCTTCCATCACGGCAGTGCTGCCAGCGATCTGCTGATTGCCGCCAGTGGCAACGAGGGGTTGAAGGGAGCCGCCCTGCGGCATCTGAGCGCACTCTCCCCCTTGCCGCCGCAAGCCCAGAAATACCTGCTGGCGGAGCTCTCCAACCGCCAATACGGGGCGCTGGTGGCCGGTCTGTTGATGGAGGTGGACGAGCCCCAACTGCTCTCTGCGCTGGCCAGACGCCTCGGCCAGCGTGACATGCCACCCATTGCACCGAGTCTGCTGCCCGATTCGGGTACACCCGATGGGCAGCCAGGGTTATAATGCGTGACCTCCTGAACCCGGTTGGGAACTTGCATGAAATACAAGGATTTGCGTGATTTCATCGCGCAGCTGGAACAAAACGGACAACTCAAGCGGATCACCCGCGAGATAGATCCCTATCTGGAGATGACCGAGATCAGCGATCGCACCCTGCGTGCGGGTGGCCCGGCTCTGCTGTTCGAAAATCCCAAAGGCTACACCATGCCGGTGCTGACCAACCTGTTCGGCACCCCGGATCGGGTTGCCATGGGCATGGGGCAGCCCGATGTGGGCGCACTGCGTCAGGTCGGGGTCTGGCTCTCCTATCTCAAGGAGCCCGAGCCGCCCAAGGGATTCAAGGAGCTGATGGAGAAGCTGCCGATCTTCAAGCAGGTGCTCAACATGCCGACCAAGCGCCTCTCTTCCGCCCCCTGCCAGCAGGTGGTGCAGGAGGGAGATGCGGTCGATCTCGACCAGATCCCGATCCAGCACTGCTGGCCCGGCGATGTGGCGCCGCTGGTCACCTGGGGCCTCACCATCACCCGCGGCCCCTACAAGAAGCGCCAGAACCTCGGCATCTATCGCCAGCAGAAGATCGCCAAAAACAAGCTGATCATGCGCTGGCTGGATCATCGTGGCGGTGCCATCGATTTTCGCGAGTGGCAGGAGGCCCATCCCGGTGAGCGATTCCCGGTGGTGGTGGCGCTCGGCGCCGATCCGGCGACCATTCTCGGCGCGGTGACGCCGGTGCCGGATACCCTCTCCGAATATGCCTTTGCCGGTCTGCTGCGCGGCAGCCGTACCGAGGTGATCAAGGCCATCAGCTGCGATCTGGAGGTGCCCGCCAGCGCCGAGATCGTGCTGGAAGGCTATCTGGAGCCGGGTGAGATGGCGCCGGAAGGCCCTTATGGCGACCACACCGGCTACTACAACGAGGTGGACGAGTTCCCGGTCTTCACCATCACCCACATCACCAAGCGGCGCGATGCCATCTATCACAGCACCTACACCGGCCGTCCGCCCGATGAACCGGCGGTGCTGGGTCTGGCGCTGAACGAGGTGTTCGTGCCGCTGCTGCAGAAGCAGTTCCCCGAGATTGTGGACTTCTATCTTCCGCCGGAGGGGTGCTCCTACCGGATGGCGGTGGTGACCATCAAGAAGCGTTACCCGGGCCACGCCAAGCGGGTGATGTTGGGGGTCTGGTCATTCCTGCGCCAGTTCATGTACACCAAGTTCGTGGTGGTGTGTGACGATGACGTCAACGCTCGCGACTGGAAGGATGTGATCTGGGCCATCACCACCCGGATGGACCCGGCACGGGACACCACCTTGATCGAGCATACGCCGATCGACTATCTGGACTTCGCCTCGCCGGTCTCTGGCCTCGGTTCCAAGATGGGGCTGGATGCCACCAACAAGTGGCCGGGCGAGACCAACCGGGAGTGGGGTCAGCCCATAGTTCAGGATGAGGCGGTGAAGCAGAAGGTTGATGCCATCTGGGATGAGCTCAATATCCTCGGATGAGGCAAACATGACAGCTTTGCTGCAAAAAGTGATGCGATCCACACTGATTTGAGTATTCTCGACTGACGGGGCCAGGGCTGCTGGTCGTCACTCCATAGTGAAACAATGAGCGAAGCGGGCCGAGCGAGCCCGCCACAAGGACAAGAATGCAACGTATCAAATGCCGCGTAGAGGAACTGCGCGAATATGTCGACACCATCTGGCATGTGGCCCTGACGCCGCAGCAAGCGATCAGCTTCAAGCCAGGCCAGTATCTGCTGGTGGTGATGAGCGATTCGGACAAGCGCCCCTTCTCCATCGCCAACTCGCCGACCCGCCCGGGCGTGCTGGAGCTGCAGATAGGCGCCACTCCCGAGAACGCCTACGCTGGTCAGGTGCTGGCCCGCATGCGCGAGCAGGGGGAGATCGAGGTTGAATTGCCGGCTGGCAAGGCGTTCCTGCGCGATGAATCCCCCCGTCCGCTGATCCTGATGGCGGGCGGCACCGGTTTCTCTTACGCCCGCTCCATTCTGGAGTACCTGATCGACACGGGCAGCAAGCGTCCGGTGTTCTTCTACTGGGGTGTGCGTCAGGCTCACTGGCTCTACGAACTGGAGCAGATGCAGCAGTGGGAGCGTGACTATGCGCCGCTCACCTTTATTCCGGTGGTGCAGGAGCCGGAGGCTGACTGGACTGGCAAGAGCGGGCTGGTGCACAAGGCGATCATGGATGACTTCGTCAGTCTCCACGACTACGACATCTATGTCGCCGGCCGTTTCGAGATGGCGGGTGCCGCGCGGGAGGAGTTCAAGATCCTTGGCGCCGAGCCGGAGCGCATCTTCGGTGACGCCTACGAATTTATCTGACGGTAGTCCCGTCTGGATGACGCAGCCCCCGGTTTTGCCGGGGGCTTTTGTTTTTGTGGCAGCTGCAGTACCTGATCGTACCGAATGGTTGGATTATCGCGGCGTTATCCCATTATTTTTCAATATTTTGGCTATGAATGGCTACTAATCGAGCCTAGCTGATGGCATCTTTGTGGGGGATTGACAAGAGCATCCATAGAGCGAGCACAAGGAGGCGCAGTGTTGAGTGAAGAGGGCAGGGCATCTGCGGAGGATGACAGGGGAGAGACCGGCTCTGTCGAGCGGGTCGCAACGCTGATCCCGTCCCCTCATGGCGGTGAAATGGCCCGTTTGCAGGCAGAGATCGCCGCTTTGCAGCATGAAAACGGCCTGTTGCAGGAGAAGCTCAATGCCGCCCTCGATGGCACCGGCATCTGTCTCTGGCAGGGCACCATTCCCACCGGCGAGCTGCGGGTCTTCAATCTGCAGAACTTTCAGGCCGGTGACATGGCCCCTCATTTCGATCAGTGGAGCGCCAAGCTCCATCCCGACGATCGCGCACATGCCATGGGCAGCTACTTTGCCCACCTTGAGGGCAAAACCCCCTTCTATGAAGCCGAATACCGCACCATCAATCCGCAAGGCGAGGTCACCTGGCTGTGGGATAGGGGTCGGGTCGTCGATCGGGATGGCGATGGCAAGCCGCTGCGGATCATGGGCTCCCATATCGATATCACCCAGCGCAAGGCTTATGAGCAGCGACTGGCGGAGCGCGCCAACAGCGACGCGCTGACCGGCTTGCTCAACCGGCAGGGGTTTGGCAAGGCGTTTGCCCAACTGCAGCCGCAAGGGGCGGGGGCGCTGCTCTTTATCGATCTGGATGATTTCAAGGGGATCAATGACCAGCTGGGCCATGCCTGCGGCGATCTGGTGTTGCAGCAGATGGCGGACTGGCTGCGCCTTATTATGCCTGGCTCGGCGCTATGCGGCCGTTACGGCGGCGACGAGTTTGTGGTGCATCTGCACCGGGATGTGTCGAGCCATGGCCTGGCGCAGCTGGCTGACGCCCTGATCAGCCGGATGCACGGCTATGTGCCCAAACCCGGTTGCCCGCAACGGGTGGGGCTGAGTATCGGCATCGCCCTGTGGGAGGAGGAGCCATTGAGCTTCCGACAGGCATTGGAGGTGGCCGACCGTGCCATGTATGAGGCCAAGGCACGCGGCAAGCGGGCCTGGTATCTGCTTCAGGTGTGATGGTTTTTACAGGTTCAATACAAAGCAAAAACCCCAGCCGAGCTGGGGTTTTTGTTATTCGCCTTTGGCGCCGAGCTGCTGCTCGAGCTGAGCCAGCTTGCTTTCGAGGGCAGCCAGTTTTTCACGGGTACGCAGCAGCACCTTGGTCTGCACGTCGAACTCTTCGCGGCTGACCAGATCCAGCTTGCCCAGCTGGGCTTGCAGTACCTGACGCATCTTCTTCTCGGCCTCTTCACCCATGCTGCGAATACCGGGCGGCAGGGAGTTGTGCACCTGCTTGGCGATCTCTTCCAGTTTCTTCGGGTCGATCATGATGTCCTCCTTAAGCGTTGGCGGACATTCTACCGACAATTCCCTCACTTTGCCGAGATCGCGGCGGCTTTTTAGTCGTGATGGTGCCCGCTGGCTGGTCGGGTCTGGTGATGGGGCTACAACTGCTACCCTTGCGCCCCTTTGTTAACCTGAAACCATGACATGCACCACAAAGCTGAGCCAGAACTGTCCGGCATGAGTCTTATTTAGTGTTGGTTTTATGTTAACGTTTTGCAGTCGAGGTCGTGATGACCCCGTTGGCTTGTGATGGATAACAACCCTATAAAAAGAGAATAAAAAATGAAGAAGAAGCTAATCTATGCAGCTGTTGTCAGCGCCCTGCTGGCCGGATGTGGTGGAGATGACAACAAGGGAGACACCACCAGCTCCCTCGACTACGTCCTGAGTGGCGCCAACGGGGTGCGCCCGAGCGTGCTGGCCCCTCGTGCCAGCGACGGTACCCTGAAGTTTTCGACAGAAACTGCTGATCTGTCTAACCCGGTATCTGCCCTCTCCACCCTGGATGGCTGGTCAACCACCCAACCCGTCCAGCTGGTACCGGCGACCGTGACCGGTGTCTCTGTGCCGGCACCGGCGGCCAGCGAGTATGCCTCTGCCGTTGCGCCCCTCTACCTGCTCGAGCTCACGCTGGATCCTGTCACTCTGCAACCCAACGGAGTCAAGGGCGGCAAGCCACTGGTTTATGGGACCGACTTTGTGGTCACTGGCGGGGACGGCAAGCTCAATCTGGTTCCGCTCAAGCCGCTCAATCCCTCTTCTTACTACATGATAGTGGCTACCGATGCACTCAAGGACAGTCGTGGCACTCCGCTCAAGGCGGGCGGCGATTACAGCAGCTTCAAATCGACAGCAGGCGCAACCACTCAGGAGCAGACCATTAACGGCCTGATCTCGCTGCAGGAAGGTCTGTTCAAGGCGGCCACCGGGATCACCAGCGATCGGGTGATCTTCTCCGACTGGTTTGCCACCCAATCTGGTGCCGATGTGCTGCTGGCGGTGAAGAGTGCCGCCGCTTCCGTGCTGAAGAGCCCGAGCCTGGACGCCGCAGCGCTGTGGAAACAGGATGCCAAGGGCAACACCAGCCTGCCAGCAACCTATACCATCAACGGTCTTAATGGCGGGGTGGATTTTCTGACCCAGCTGGCGAATGAGCCATTCTTGCCGCAGAAAGATCGTGATGCGATTGCTGCCGCTGTGGCGGCTAATGGCACCCTAAACGGAGTTGCAGCGGTGACCAAGGTGTATACCGGTACCGTCAAACTCCCTTACTTCCTCTCAACCCCGGCGATAGCCGGCTCCTGGGACAAGGCCAAGACCCAATCTTGGCACGGCGCCATTCCCAGCCTCTATGCCATCGCCAACGCGCTGAAAGCGGGCGATACCGAGGTGATCGGTGGACTGGTCGGGGCGGGCGTGGACCCGGCATTGCTGGGTGAGCTGATCGCCGACCCGAGCCGTCAGAGTGAACTGCTGACCGAGGCAAGCAAGCTGATCGGGGTGACTCTCACCTCCGGTGGCAAGCCGCTGGATGCCGAGCGCAATATCGGCCGTTTCAACCCGTTGCCGACCCTGAGCGAAGTACAATCGGTACCGCTGCGGATCTTCGCCGCTGCACCGCTCAATACCATTACCGATGTGATCATCTATCAACACGGGGTTACCTCCATCAAGGAGAACGCCTATGCGCTGGCGCTGGGCCAGATTGGTGCTGGTCTGCAAGTCACACCAACAGCCAAAAATGTCGCTGTGGTAGTGATCGATCATCCGCTGCACGGCGAGCGTGGTTATGCCCTGAGCAACAGCATGGCGACGGTGACTACATCGGAGAACCCGCTCCCCTATCTGAACCTCAACTATCTGACGGTGGCGCGGGACAACCTGAAACAGAGCGTGGCCGATCTGCTGGGACTGCGACTGGCTGTCGGTCTGGCCAACACCCAGGGATTGGGTGGCCAATTGGGTGGTGCCGGTCTGAAAGTTCACTTCCTCGGTCACTCACTCGGTGCCATTACCGGGGCCAATCTGCTGGCTGTCGCCAACCAGACCACCGGCAGTGCTCAGGCTGATGCCCTGTTCAAGTTCGATACCGGTGGTCTGGCGATGCCGGGTGGCGGCATCGCGCCGTTGTTGCTCAACTCGCCGAGCTTCGGGCCGACCATCAAGATGAGCGTGCTGATAGCAGGCAGCCCCGAGTTGAAAGCGGGCTTTGCGGCCTATGAACCCAACTGCAAGACAGTCAAGGCAACCTGCTTCGTCAACGAGTTCCTGCCCAGTCTGGATGCGGCCACGCAGGCGGGTGCGGCGAGCACCTTGCAGAGCTATACCTTTGCCGCCCAGTCAGTGCTGGACTCTGCGGACCCGATCAATCTGGGCAGTGGCGTCGCCAAGAGCTTCCCGCTGTTCGCTACCGAGATCGTGGGTGATGGCGCCCTCAACCTGCCGGATCAAGTGATCCCCAACAGCATCGTCTCTGCGCCGCTGGGTGGCACCGAGCCGCTGTTCCGGGTGCTGGGTTTGCAAGAGCTGAAGGGTTCCGGCATGCTCCCGGCGGGTCACCATGCTGCGCGCTTCCTGAAAGGGGGCCATAGCTCGCTGCTGGCTCCTGACGAGAACTTCGATCAGGCTGGCGCGGTCACCACCGAGATCCAGACCCAGTTCGCCAGCTTCTTTATGAGTGGCGGTGCGGCGGTCAAGGTAACCGATGACACCCTGATCAAGCAGTAACTGCCTATCGCGTAAAAAAACGCCGCCCCTCGGGGCGGCGTTCTCGTTTCTGCAACTGCTGAAAAATCAGGTCGGCTGGTGGTTGCGATCCAGCCAGCCTTGCAGCAGGCCGACCAGCAGGCCGGTCAGGTGGGCGATGTTGGCGGTGCTGGTGCCGAGCATGTCGAAGAAGCCGAGCACCATCCAGAACAGCATAAAGCCCATCAGCGCCGGTGGCAGAGTGAGGCCGCAGGCCGGTTGCAGCTTGCTGCGCAGCCAGCAGTAGCCGAGCAGGGCATAGACCACGCCGGAGAGGCCGCCAAACAGCGGGCCGCTGGCAAAGAACTCGGCGATATTGGGCAGGGCGGCGCCCACCAGCAGCAGGATCAGCAGCTTGCCGCTGCCAAGGCGCTGCTCGATCTGGCCGCCGAGATACCACCACCAGAGCAAGTTGAACACCAGATGGAGCACCGAGAAGTGGATCAGGGCGGGGGTGAAATAACGCCATGCCTGCCAGTCGGTGAACTGGGCCAGCGTCGGGTGGAATGCCAGTTCGTCGTAGATGGGCAGGCCGATGGCCTCGATCCCGTAGATGGCGAGACAGGCGATGATGACCACCAGCGTCAGCGGCCCCGCCTGATGGAGGAAATCGGTGATGGGATCCGTCATCCCCTTGCTGTAGTCGATGCGAGCATCGGCGCGGCCGGATTGCCAGGAGGCTTCCATATAGCGCGGGTGGCCCGGCTCGGCCAGAAAGCGCTTCACCTCCAGCTGGGCCTGCGCGAGGCGTTGCTCGTCCGCCAGCCAGATGGTGACCCCCAGCTCGGACTGGGTCAGCTCGCAGGAGATCCCCAGGGTAGCCAGATAGTCCACCAGCGCCTGTGCCATGCGGGCGTTGTCGAGCACCAGCAGCTGGATCATGCCTCGCCTGCCTCGATGGGAAACTCCCGGCGCCACGCCTCGAAACCGCCATCCAGACTGTAGACCTCGTCATAACCCTGTTGCAGCAGGTATTGGGCGGCCCCCTGACTGCTGTTGCCGTGATAGCACATCACGATGACCGGGGTATCGAAATCCACTTCGTTCATAAAGCGCACCAGGGTGCCGTTGGTGAGGTGGAAGGCGCCGACCGCGTGGGCCGCTTCAAAGGATTGCGGGTCGCGAATATCCACCAGACGGGCTTCACCCGCGCTCAGTTTCTGGTGGGCATCATGGGCATTGATATGGGCAAACTGGTCCATCGGGATGTCCTGCGAATAGGTTGATTACGGGCCAGTGTACCGCAAGCTTGGGCGCAAACTAACCCCACAAAAGATAAGGGAGCCAGCGGCTCCCTTGTCGATATGGCATGCGGGGCAGTGGGTTAACCGCCGAGATAAGCTTGTCGCACTGCCGGGTTGGCCAGCAGGGCGGCGCCCGTGTCTTGCAGCACCACGTGGCCGTTCTCCAGCACATAGCCGCGGTCGGCCAGCTTGAGCGCCTGGTTGGCGTTCTGCTCCACCAGAAAGATGGTCATCCCCTTCTGCCGCAACTGCTCTATGGTGTCGAAGATCTGCTGGATGACGATGGGGGCCAGCCCCAGCGAGGGTTCATCAAGCAGCAGCAGGCGCGGTTTGCTCATCAGGGCGCGGCCGATGGCCAGCATCTGCTGCTCGCCGCCGGACATGGTGCCTGCCCGCTGTTCCAGCCGTTCGTGCAGTCGCGGGAACAGGGTAAACACCTGATCCAGCAGGCCATGCTGCTCTGCCTTGTCGACGAAGAAGGCGCCCATCAGCAGGTTCTCCTCCACCGTCAGGCGGGCGAAGATACGGCGCCCCTCCGGCACCACGGCGATATCCTTGCGCATGATGCGGGCGGTGGTGAGGGAGCTGATCTGTTCCCCCTCAAACCAGATGGAGCCGCTGCTGGGCTTGGGTTCACCGCAGAGGGTCATCAGCAGGGTGGTCTTGCCTGCGCCGTTGGCACCGATCAGGGTGACGATTTCCCCCTCTTTCACCTCGACGCTGACATCGTGCAGTGCCTGAATTTTGCCGTAGTGGGTCGATACGTTGCGAAGTTCTAACATCTTTTTGTCCTTACGACTCGCCCAGATAGGCCTTGATCACTGCCGGGTTGTTACGGATCTCATCCGGCTTGCCGTGGGCCAGCGGGGTGCCCTGGCTGACTACGAAGATGCGGTTGGAGATACCCATCACCAGCTTCATATCGTGCTCGATCAGCAGCACCGAGACCCCGAATTCGTCCCGCAGGCTCATGATCAGCTCATCCAACTCGTCGGTCTCCTTCGGGTTGAGGCCGGCGGCCGGTTCATCCAGCATCAGCAGCTCGGGACGGGTCGCCATGCAGCGGGCGATCTCGAGGCGGCGCTGCTGACCGTAGGCCAGGTTGCCGGCGGCGCGGTTGGCGAGATCTTTGAGCCCCACTTTATCCAGCCAGAAGGCGGCCCGCTCCAGCCCCTCCTGCTCGGCACGGCGGAAGGCCGGGGTCTTGAACAGGCCAGCGATAAAGCTGGTGTTGAGGTGCTGGTGCTGGGCAACCAGCAGGTTCTCCACCGCCGTCATCTCCTTGAACAGCCGCACGTGCTGGAAGGTACGCACAATCCCCTTGCGGGCGATGAGGTGGCCGGGCAGCCCCTGGATCTCCTCACCCTTGTAGCGGATGGTGCCGCCGCTCGGGCAGTAGAAACCGGTCAGGCAGTTGAAGATGGTGGTCTTGCCCGCACCGTTGGGGCCGATGATGGAGATCACCTCGCCCTTGTCGATATCCAGCTTGACCCCGTTGACGGCCAGCAGGCCCCCGAAGCGCATCGACAAATCAGATACTTCCATTAACTTCTGATGTGTACTCATTTCTTCAACTCCAGATGCGGACGGGTCATCGGCAGCAATCCCTGTGGCCGCCAGATCATCATGAACACCATCAAGAGGCCGAACATCAGCATGCGGTACTCGTTGAATTCGCGGGCCAGCTCCGGCAGCACCGTCATCACGATGGCAGCCAGCACCACCCCGATCTGGGAGCCCATACCACCCAGCACCACAATCGCCAGCACAATGGCCGACTCGATAAAGACGAAGGATTCCGGGCTGATAAAGCCCTGCCGCGAGGCAAAGAAGCTGCCTGCGAAACCGGCAAAGGTGGCGCCTATGGTGAAGGCGGTCAGCTTGATGATGGTGGGGTTGAGCCCCAGCGATTTGCAGGCGATCTCGTCTTCCCGCAGCGCTTCCCAGGCGCGGCCAAGGGGCATGCGCAGCAGGCGGTTGATGACAAACAGGGTCACCACCACCAGCACCAGCGCCATCAGGTAGAGGAAGATCACCTTGTGGTTGGCGTTGTAGGTAATGCCGAAGAAGTTGTGGAAGGTATCAAAGCC
Organism: Aeromonas sp. ANP5; assembly: GCF_963870295.1. NCBI lineage: Bacteria > Pseudomonadati > Pseudomonadota > Gammaproteobacteria > Aeromonadales > Aeromonadaceae > Aeromonas > Aeromonas sp. ANP5. The sequence continues at coordinate 38,854 of NZ_CAWMRY010000026.1, forward strand.
GCCATCCTTGACGGTGCGGTTGAACTCCAGACCCCCCAGCGTCGGCTTGGGAATGCCGGAGATCCCGTTCGGGCCGCCGGTCAGGGTGGTCATGTTGTTGAGCAGGATGCGGATGATCTCGCCAAAACCCAGGGTGACGATGGCCAGATAGTCCCCCCGCAGCCGCAGTACCGGGAAACCGAGCAGGAAGCCGAAGGTAGCGGCCATCAGCCCGGCGATGGGCAGGCACTCCCAGAAGCTCAGCCCGAAGTAGTTGTTGAGCAGGGCATAGCTGTAGGCGCCGACCGCATAGAAGCCGACATAGCCGAGATCGAGCAGACCGGCGAGGCCGACCACCACGTTCAGCCCCAGCCCCAGCATGATGTAAATCAGGGTGAGGGTGGCGAGATCGATGGCGCCGCGAGAGGCCATAAAGGGCCAGCTCACCGCGAACAGCAGTACCAGCACGGCGGTGAGGTTATAGAGCTTGGGCGCCTCTTCCGGGCTCGGCAGCACCAGCTTGGTGAAGCCGACCGAGAAGCCGCTGATGGAGGCCTGAAACAGCTTGGCGATCTGGCCGCGCAGCATCTGGAACCAGAAAACGAGGGTGGCGCCCCCCAGCAGCCAGGCCAGCGACACATCGAGGCGGCTCACTACCTGCAGGCTGGAGCCATCGGTCTCCAGCTTGAAGCCGAGCAGCCAGAAGGAGAGCACCAGCAGCACCAGGCTGGCGATACAGGCGTGGATAAATTGATGTTTCATCACACTTTCTCCACTTCCGGACGACCCAGGATGCCAGTAGGCATAAAGAGCAGCACAAAAATGAGCAGGGCAAACGCCATCACATCCTTGTACTCGGTGCTGAGATAACCGGCGGTGAGCGCTTCAACCACGCCGAGCAGCAGGCCGCCCAGTACGGCGCCCGGAATGCTGCCGATACCGCCCAGCACTGCGGCAGTGAAAGCCTTCAGACCGGCCATAAAGCCGAGGTAGGGATTGATGACGCCGTAATACATGCCGAGCAGCACCCCGGCGACGGCGGCCAGCGCAGCCCCCAGCACGAAGGTGATGGAGATGACCACGTGGGTGTCGATCCCCAGCAGGTTGGCCATCTTGATATCTTCCGAACAGGCGCGGCAGGCGCGGCCCATGCGGGAGCGGCCGATGAACTGGGTCAGCGCCAGCATGGTGATGAAAGTCACCACGAAGATGATCAGCTGCATATAGGAGAGGCTGGCCTGAAAACCATCCTCACCCCCCAGGGTCCAGCCACCTGAGATCAGGCTGGGCATGGCGATATCCCGTGAGCCCTGAGCCATCCGCATCATGTTCTGCAAGAAGATCGACATGCCGATGGCGGAGATGAGGGGGATCAGCCGGTTGCCACCGCGCAGTGGCCGGTAGGCGACCCGCTCGATGCTCCAGCCATAGGTGCCGGTGATGATGATACTGACCAGGAAGGCGCCTCCCAGCAGTAGAAAGGTGCTGTCGATGCCCATCATCATGAGCCCCGCCATCACCATAAAAGCGACATAGGAGCCGATCATGTACACCTCGCCGTGGGCGAAGTTGATCATGCCGATGATGCCATAGACCATGGTGTAGCCAATAGCGATCAACGCATAGGTGCTGCCTATGGTTAATCCGTTCAGCAGTTGCTGAACCAGATAGAGGAGGTGTTCGGACATACTGCGTTCCCTGTACTTGCCCGCAAAGAGAGGAGGGGGTGAGCGTACTCACCCCCGATCGGCAGATTATTTGACTTGGCTGGAAGTACCGTCAACGTGCCACTGGAACACACCGAATTCGAAGCCTTTCAGGTCACCGTTCGGTGCCCAGGTCAGGGGGCCCATCACGGTATCGATCGGTGCGGCCTTGATGGCGGTGGCAACGGCAGCCGGGTCATCTTCACCCGCCTTGGCGATACCGGCGGCCAGGGTTTGCACCGCGGCATAGGTAGTCCAGACGAACGGGCCGGAGGAGTCCTGACCCTTGGCTTTGAACGCCGCCACCAGCGGGGCGTTGGCAGGCACCAGATCATACTTGTTCGGCAGGGTCACCAGCAGGCCTTCGGAAGCCGGGCCACCGATGGCGGAGATATCCTTGTTACCCACCCCTTCCGGGCCCATGAACTTGGCTTTCAGCCCCTTCTCGCCAGCCTGACGCAGGATCAGACCCAGCTCAGGGTGATAGCCGCCGTAGTAGACGAAATCGACGTTCTCTTTCTGCAGCTTGGCGATCAGGGCGGAGAAGTCCTTGTCACCGGCGGTGATCCCTTCAAAGGCCACCACTTTCACGCCAGCCTTGTCGAGCGCCGCTTTGACGCTAGAGGCGATCCCTTCGCCGTACTGCTTCTTGTCGTGGATAACGGCCACGCGCTGGGGTTTGACCTGCTCGATGATGTATTTGGCGGCAGTCGGGCCCTGATCGCTATCCAGGCCGATGGTGCGCAGGGTCAGCTGGTAACCGCGCTCGGTGATCTTGGGGTTGGTGGAGGCTGGGGTGACCATCAGGATCCCCTCGTCTTCATAGATGTCGGAGGCGGGCAGGGTGTTGTCGGAGCAGAGGTGACCGACCACGAACTTGACGCCGTCGTTCACCACCTTGTTGGCAACGGCCACCGCCTGCTTGGGATCGCAGGCATCGTCATAGACGACCGCTTCGATCTGCTTGCCATTGATACCGCCAGCCTTGTTGATCTGCTCGACAGCCATCTTGCCGCCGGTGAACTGCATGTCCCCATACTGGGCTACCGGACCGGTGACCGGGCCTGCGATACCAATCTTGATGGTGTCTGCCGCGTGGGCGATGGAGATCGATCCAAACAGAGCCAAAGAAACCGCTGCGCCAACTGTGATTTTGCTCAACTTATGCATTGATTCGTCCCTTAATCAGTGGATTGTTTCATTTCCGTGTGCCATTCCGGATCTACATCCCGTGCATCCGGCTATAGGTATGGTTCTATCATTCCTCACGGGGCAATAACAAGCTGTTAAAGATACTAACCAGAGGGGGTTGGATGAGTGGATTTTGAAATAAATGACCTGTTATTTTTGGTTAATCAGAGCTTAATTTTGATTTGTTGACTTAACATCTTGGTAACGAGAGGCGATTCTGACAAACGCCAGAGGATTAATCTGGCGATATTTTACTCTGACAGCGCTCCCATTTTGACCACAATCCATTTGCGCAAACAGAAATGAGCGCCTAAATTAGCCGGCATTGACAATTCCGTGGCAGAGCTCGTTAAAACCAAGCCTTTATTCGGGAAATCTGCTAATGTTCCGCCTTTGACAGTCAGGAGACAGAGATGGCCACTATCAAGGATGTCGCCTCGCGCGCAGGCGTATCCATCTCCACCGTCTCACATGTGCTCAACCACACTCGGCGGGTCAGCGAAGACGCGACCCAGAAAGTGATTGAGGCGGTGGCAGAACTCAACTACGCGCCCAACTCGGTAGCGCGCAGTCTTAAAATAAATTCGACCAAGACCATTGGTATGCTGGTGACCACCAGCGTAAACCCCTTCTTCGCAGAAGTGGTGCAAGGGGTTGAAGCGTACTGCTTCGAACAGGGCTACAGCCTGATCCTCTGCAACACCGAAAACCAGCCGCCTCGCCAACAGCATTACCTGAGAATGCTGATGGAAAAACGGGTGGATGGCCTGCTGGTATTGGGTACCGATATCGACACCCCGTTGCGCGACATGCTGCGCATCCACAAGAACGTGCCGCAGGTGGTACTGGATTGGGGCACGGAGTGCGATTTCGCCAACGTCATCAACGACAACGCCCGCATCGGCGCCCGCATGGCCGTACGCCATCTGCTGGAGCTGGGGCACCGCGACATCGTCTGCATCACTGGCCAGCTCTCCAAGCCGACCACCCAGCAGCGACTGGACGGGGTGCGTGATGCGCTGGGCGAGCACGGTCTGACCCTTAAAGATGAACAGGTCTTTGAAGGGGACTACGAGAGCCAGAGCGGCTTCGATGCCATGCAGCGCATTCTGGCCCTGCAGCCTCGTCCGACCGCGGTCTTTGCCTTCGACGATCCCATGGCGATCGGCGCGATTTGTGCTGCCTGGGAAGCGGGAGTCAAGGTGCCGGACGATATCTCCATCATCGGCTACGACGATGTGGAGATGGCGCGCTTCTCCAGCCCACCGCTGACCACCATCCGTCACCCTAAGGCCGAACTGGGCCAGCTGGCGGTGAAGCATCTGGTCAGCCGGATCCGCAACAAGGAGCTGGAAGTGGAATCGATGACGGTACAGCCCGAGCTGATTGTCCGTCGCTCGGTCAAACCGCTGCGTTAATCTCGCACCCGTTGCCAACACGAAAAACCCCCTCTGTCACGAGGGGGTTTTTGTTTTCGCAGGCTGGAGTACAAGAGGATTTTCCCCAAGCAACTCTGCTTATCCTCACTTCTGTCAGAAGCAGGAATGGTTATTTTTGTGTGTTGTATTTCGGTGAGTAGGGGCCATACAGGATGCCATTAGGCATACCTGCGCTTAGCAGTCTGAAACTGGTTATCCCTGCGATATCATGGCCCTTGTCCATCACAGTGTTGGTGATCTGGTCAACGACGGCGACGACCAGCATGCCAACCAGGCTACCACCACCATTGGACTTTTGCTCTGCGCTTGAAGCGCGGGCTGTACCTTCCCATATGGTTTTGCCGTTACGCAGGTCCACCAATTTTGCTTTCGCTGTCACGGCTGTTTCACTCGAGACCACCATATAGCTGGTGCCATATTCGGTGATGTCCAGATAGAGCGCGGTATCAGCACCAAAAATCTGATGCAGTTTGCTGATGGGCAAAGAGTGGATATCTTCCGCAACAGTCATGCCGTTCTGACGGAAGGTTTCGTTGGTCAGTGAGACCGGGAAAACATAATAGCCAGACTCGGCCAGTGGCATGGTGCTCTGGGAGAGCAGGCTATTGCCGGCTTTAACATCTGGACTGTGGTTTACGGGAGGCAAAACCAGAATCGATGTAGGGTGACTTTCCCGAAATGCTGTGTAGTCATACGCAGCTTGTTGGGATGCGCAACCAGCCAGTAGCAGTGAGCCCATGATGGAAATCAGTAACTTTTTCATTTGGCTGCTCCTTGCTTCTGGGTGAGCAGAAAATTAATGAAAGTGGTTGATTCTGGGAAGAGTTGCTTCTCTTTCTCGAAGTGTTCCAGTGCGAGGTTGTCACGCCCCTGCTGGGCATAAAGCATGGCCAGATGAGCATGGAAACCGGGCGGCACCTTTTCCCCTTTGCCATTGGCTTCTTGCAGGTTTTTCTCAAGCCGATCGATCTGTTCACCGTTATCTTTTTCTTCAAGGTTCTGGTAGACCGAATCCTGATATTCACCCCAGTTGTACAGGGGCTTGGGTGGGGTCGCACAACCGTAGCTGAAGAGGGCAAAAGCCAGACAGAGTCCTTGACGCATTTTGTTCATTGATTCCCCCTTAGCGAGCCGGTTGCCAGGCACCGTTCTGGATGCCAGAGACCAGATTGTTTACGGCTTCACGAATCGCCAGGTCGAGCACCTTGCCATTGAGTGTGGAGTCATAATCGGCCGTGCCACCAAAACCGATAACTTCGCGGTTGGAAAGCTCGAATTCGCCTGCCCCTTGTGACGAGAAAACAACTTCTGACGTTTTGACATCGACGATGTTGAGGTTGACTTTGGCATAGGCGATCTGCGATTTGCCCCTGCCGAGAATGCCAAACAGCTGATGATCTCCCACCGCTTTTCGGCCAAATTCAGTGACATCGCCTGTGACGACGTAATCGGCGCCTTTCAGCGTCTGAGTCTCTTTCTTGAGCCCTGCTTCCGCTTGCAACTCTTCCATGTTGGCTCTGTCCAGAACACTGAAACGGCCAGTTTGTTGCAGGTGGGTGATCAGGATTGTCTTGGCCTGGCTACCCAGGCGGTCGTTACCATCGGAGAATATACCGCGCATGTAGCTTGAGCGATTATCAAACTTGCCCACAGAAATGGGGCTGCGAGTGCCTTGGTATTGGGTCTGGTAAGAGGTCACTTTGGCAACTTCAAGTGTTCGGGAGGATTCGCTTGAACAACCCGCAAGTGTCAAGCTTGCTGCGATAGTCACAGCAACAATGTGATACTTTGTCATGACAGCCTTATTAAGTTTATGATTATTAATGTTTTTTTTGTGGGGCCTGTATCGTATACCAATGAAGCTCCCAACGGAACCGTTTCAGCTGGAAGCCTTAATAAAACTCCTTGTTGTGCTTTGGTAACCAAGGTGGGGGATTGAAGGGGGATCTCCAAATTTTGTAGTGTGATCGTTGTGTTGGACTGAAAACTGTCAGTTGTATGCACCAAGACCCAATTCCAGCCCATATGATAAACATTCCCCCCGTTTGACCCACCTCGCATTTTACTTGTTAATCGTTTGATCAATATCAACAAAGGGTTAAGTTCTGATGGACTCCCGACTTAACCGCTCCATCCTGTAGGTTGGGTATGACTGTCAAGGATGGTGTCTTATGTTCCCCCCTCGCAAGCTGGGTCACCAGATCACGCTGCTGGCAATTGGCGGCATCGTATTGCTCGCCGTGGTGCTGCTTACCTTTAATCTGTTTGAAAATCGCCAGCGGGCGCTCGCGGCCGAGCAGGCTGCACTGCGGAGTCAGCTCCAGAATGTGGAAGCGGTGATCAAAAACACCAGCCATGAAACCGTGCTGGCGGCGACTCTGATCGCCCAGCGGCCGGATGCAGCCAGGGCGGTGGCTGACAAGGATTGGCAGACCCTCGCCAATCTGTTTGATCCGCTCTGGCCCGCCATCAAGGCGCAGGGGATCGAGCAGTTCCAGTTCCACCTGCCGCCAGCCACTTCCCTCTATCGGGTACACAAGCCTGAAAAACACGGTGATGACCTCTCTGCCATTCGCCCCACTGTGGTTGAGATGAATCGCGAGCATCATGCCGTTGGCGGGCTGGAGATTGGTGTGGCTGGTACCGGTTTGCGCGGGGTCGTGCCGGTCACCTTCAACGGGCAGCCGGTCGGTTCGGTGGAGTTTGGTCGTGCCCTGGATGAAAAGCTGTTTGGCCAACTGCTGGACAAACAGGTGCAGCTCGCCATCTATCTGTTTGAGCAGGGCAAGCTGGTGACGCTGGTTGGCACATCCCGGCTTGGTGAGGCGATGGAGTGGTATCAGCCGGTACTGGCCGGTGAGGAACGTTTCGTCAATATGACGCAACAGGGGAGTGATTTGCTGGTGATGGCGGCCCCCCTGCGCGATTACTCCGGCAAGGCGGTCGGTATCATTGAGTTGACCCGGGATCACAGTCTGGTCGCGGCCGATCTGGCGCGTCAGGGCTGGCAGATGGCGATCATCTCTCTGGTAGGGGCTCTGGTGATTGCCATGGTGATGGCGTTTGCACTCAATCGCATCAATCGACCGCTGCTCGACAGCGTCAAGGCGCTGGAGGCGCTGGCCAATGGCTCCGGCGATCTCGGCAGCAAGCTGCCGGTGGCAGGGCCGGAGGAGATCCGCCGCCTCGGGTCGGCGTTCAATGGCTTTGTTGCCAAGATCCGCGACACCATCAGCCAGCTCACCGCCACTTTGGGCGAACTGGCTGGCGAGAGCGAGCGGCTGTCGCGCAGTGCGGCGGGCAACCTTGGCAGCATGACGCGCCAGCAGGAGCAGACCACCCAGCTCGCCACCGCCATGACCGAGATGACCAGCACGGTACACGAGGTGGCCAACAACACGGCACAGGCGGCCGAAGCGGCCAACGAAGCAGACAATCAGGCGGTCACCGGTGATGAGGTGGTGCAGCAGAGCGTCAACATGATCGAACAGCTGGCGGAGGAGATCGCCAGCGCGGGCAACACGGTGAAAGAGGTTGCCAAGGCCAGCGAGCAGATTGGCTCTGTGCTGGCGGTGATCCAGTCCATCGCCGAGCAGACCAACCTGCTGGCCCTCAACGCCGCCATCGAGGCGGCCCGGGCCGGTGAACAGGGGCGCGGTTTTGCGGTGGTGGCCGACGAGGTGCGCTCGCTGGCCGGGCGCACCCAGCACTCCACCGCCGAGATCCGCGGCACCATCGAGCAGTTGCAACGGGCGGTGGGTACCACGGTGACCATGATCGAACACAGCGTCTCGCGGGCCGGGGAGTCGGTGGAGCGGGCCAATCAGGCGGGAGAAGCCCTCGGCCGGATCAAGGGGGCGGTCAACAGCATTCGCGACATGAACACCCAGATCGCCGCCGCTTCGGAGGAGCAATCCTCGGTGAGCGACGAGATCACCCGCAATATCGTCAGCGTCCACGAGATCTCCCAGGCCACCACGCTGGTGGCGCGGGATACCGCCCATATCGCCAGCCATGTGGCGACCCTGGTGGACAAGCTGGGGGATCTGGCCGGGCAGTTCCAGGATGGTTCCAACGTGCGGATGGTGCTGAGTCGCGCCCGCGCCGCTCACATGGGCTGGAAGACCCGGGTGCGTGCCTATCTGGATGGGCAGGAGGGGCTGTCGCGCAGCGAGGCGGTCAGTGACAAGGAGTGCCGCCTTGGCCACTGGTACTTCAGCGAAGGGCAGGCATGCTGCGGCGATCAACCCGCCTTCAGGGCGATGGCCGCCCCCCACGCCAGACTGCATCAGGTGATCCAGCAGGTTATCGAGCTGAAAAATCAGCACAAGCATGAAGAGGCGGAGGCGCTCTACCGCGAGATCGAGCAGAACTCAGAGCAGGTAGTGGGCTGCATCGATCAGCTGCTGCGGGAGATGACCACGCCGGAGCGTTAATGACGAGCGGATCGGATAGCCAAAGGGCTGACAGCGATGTTAGCCCTTTTTCATGGTGCGGGTCAGGGGCGAGGTTACTGCTCCGGACGCAGATCCTGATAACGGGCGGCGGTGATGAACTGGCCGAAGGTTTCACACCAGACGATCACGCTGCTGTAGCGGGCCGGATCGATCGTGGCGGGCAGCGGCACGATAAAGTTGTCGAAGGTCTTCACCGGCCCGACTCGCACCATTTGATCCTTGAGGCGGGCAAAATCGGCTTCGGTCTCGACAAACTCGGGGGAGAGGTAGAGCTGGTAGTCCGGCCCGGGGGCCAGCTTGCCCATCAGACTGACGGCATCCGGCCCTATGCTCACCTTGCCTTCCCCCCAGTGCAGCCGATCGCTGTCTTTCAGATCCCGGCGAAAAGTGCCGTGGAATCTCGCTTGCTGCTGGCTGGCCGCGACCTGCTCGGTATCAGGGGCGGGTGGCGCGATCAGGATCGGCAGGGTGTAGACACCGGCGGCAAAGCCTGCCGCCGCGACCAGCAGATGGGTGCCCAGCAGCAGGGCCATGGTTTTGCGTTTCATGATATCTCGGTCGTTGATGAATTGATGGCAAAACCATACCAGTCCGGGGGCCCGCTACCCAGTTTGCTCAGGCCAGAGGTGTCGTTATCCATCTATGGTGACTTGGGGTGTGGTCACGCCAATGGCTCAAGGCCGGATAGTGCCGTCCTGCCCTTTGTTGATCTCGCTGGCGGCGTGCACCAGCTGTTCCAGCTGGTGGTGGATCTGGGTGCGATCCAGTTGCTGCAAGGGCTGACGACTCCACAGCACCGGTGTCAGGCTCTCGGTATCGAAACCCAGTACCGGCTTGCATGGGTCCTGACTGAACAGGTTCTGGGCCGCGGCTTGGGCGCTGGTGGCCGCGTCGAGGCGAGTAAACATCAGCAGATAGTCGGCCGGGTGTTCGGTCAGATGGCAGGTCAGTTCGCCGATCTGCAGGCTGGTGACGCTCTCCTCCTGTTGCGGCGCAGGCAGGGAGAGGGAGAGAAACAGCTGGTGGATGGCGGCGTGATAAAGAGAGTTCATTGATGGCTCCAGATTGATGATGGCGCCATTAGAGCAGGTCACCGCCAGCGGCACTGTTAATGGTGGCTCTCTTTTTTTAGCTTTTCGGTCAGCGAGATAGCGCACCGCGCTCAGTACAAAAATCGCGACCAATCCCGATAGTCCCTGTTGATGGCCTCTCCTAGACTGGCGGCGAAACATCACAAGAAGACAATCATCATGCAGATTCAAGCAAACACCGTCGGCACACAGGCCGTCGCTCACCACAGTGATGCAACCACAGGGGTTGGCCGGATGGGCCAGCTGGAGGCACGTCAGGTCGCCACCGGACAAGATGCGATCTTGCTGGGCAGCCGCAGCGAACCGCAGAAAGGGCAGGGGCTGCTCTCGCGATTGGGGGCCCAACTGGCCCGCCCGTTTGTGGCCATCAAAGAGTGGATCGGCAACCTGCTGGGGAGCGGAAAGAGTGCCGCTGCGCCGAAGACTCAGGTAGCAGAAAACCTCTCCATGGCGGATCAGAAACGTCTTTTTTTGCAAAAGGCACTGCCCTATACCTTGAGCGCGCTCGACAAGACAAGCGAGCTGAAAAGTATCAATGCTGAACAACTGCGCAAGGACCACACCACGCTGGCGACTGGCAACGGTGCTCTGCGTTCCTTGGTCACTGCCCTGAGCGGTATTCGTGATGGATCAAAAATCGAGGCAACCACTCATCAGGCCGCCCGCCTGCTTGAACTGAATTTGGGCGGGATTGCTCTGCAGCAATGGGGAACCACGGGCAGGCAGGCCAGCGAATGGGTGAGCTCCGCCACGCAGGAGCAACTTGGTGAGGTTGCAGCCGGATTGAACGACCTGATGCATGAGGTTGCCCAATTACGCTATGCCGTCGAGAGCGAAGTTAAAGGTGAGCCCGCCGACAAGGCGCTGGCTGAGGGCTTGCAGAATCAATTTGGCCTGGAGGCTGAACAATATCTGGGTGAACAGCCCCACGGTTTTTACAGCGATGCTGAAGTCATGGCGCTTGGTCTCTACACCAATGGCGAATACCAGCACCTGAATCGCTCGCTGCGTCAGGAAAAGCAGCTGGATGCAGGGCAAGCATTGATCGATCAGGGCATGTCTGCTGCTTTTGAAAAAAGCACTCCCGCCGAGCAATTGGTCAAGACCTTCCGCGGTACCCACGGTGGCGATGCGTTCAGCGGGGTGGCAGAGGGGCAAGTCGGTCATGATGCCGCTTATTTCTCCACCTCCCGGGATCCCAAGGTGGCCACCAGCTTTGGTGGTTCAGGCACTATTTCCACGGTATTTGGCCGCTCGGGGATCGATGTCAGCGACATATCCGTTGAAGGGGATGAGCAGGAGATCCTCTATAACAAGGCGACGGATATGCGGGTGTTGCTGAGTGCCAAAGATGAGCGGGGAGTCACCAGGCGGGTACTGGAAGAGGCCAAGTTGGGAGAACAAAGCGGCCATAGCAAGGGGCTGCTGGATGCGCTGGATCTGGCAAGAGGGTCGGGCGGTGCCGACAAGCCGCAAGAGGTTGATATCCGTCTGAAGATGCGCGGCCTCGATCTGGCGTGACCAGATAGCACGAGAACTGATACCAATGGACACCCTCGGGTGTCCGTTTTTTTATTCTGGCGGGAGTGGGCTATAGGGGGCTCAGTGCAAGTTGGTGGCTCTCTTTTTTTAGCTTTTCGGTCAGCGAGATAGCACGCCGCGCTCAGTGCAAAAATCGCGACCAATCCCGATAGTCCCTGTTGATGGCCTCTCCTAGACTGACGGCGAAACATCACAAGAAGACAATCATCATGCAGATTCAAGCAAACACCGTCGGCACACAGGCCGTCGCTCACCACAGTGATGCAACCACAGGGGTTGGCCGGATGGGCCAGCTGGAGGCACGTCAGGTTGCCACCGGACAAGATGCGATCTTGCTGGGCAACCGCAGCGAACCGCAGAAAGGGCAGGGGCTGCTCTCGCGATTGGGGGCCCAACTGGCCCGCCCGTTTGTGGCCATCAAAGAGTGGATCGGCAACCTGCTGGGGAGCGGCAAGAGTGCCGCTGCGCCGAAGACGCAAACCGCCACTTCCCCCGAGGATCTTCAGCGCCTGATGAAGCAGGCTGCATTTGGCAGCTCGCTGGGTGGCTTTGCCAAGGCGGACGTATTGAACAACATCGCCGCCGAACAACTGGGCAAGGAGCACGCCACTCTGGCGACCGGCAACGGCCCACTGCGCTCTCTCTGCACCGCGTTGCAGGCTGTTGTCGTCGGCTCCCAGCAGCCGGAACTCCGGGAATTGGCTGCCGGGCTGCTGGCCCGCCCCATCGCCGGTATCCCGCTCCAGCAGTGGGGCACTGTGGGGGGCAAGGTGACCGACCTGCTCGCGAGCGCCACCCCCGAACTGCTGCAGGATGCGATGAGCCAGCTGCACACCGCGATGGGTGAAGTGGCCGACCTGCAGCGGGCCGTCAAGGCTGAAATCGCTGGTGAACCGGCGCAAAGCGCGGCCACAACAGCGGATGCGGTGCCCGTCCAAAGCGGTGAAAGCAAAGGGGCTGCTCGCGAACAGGTCGCCATGGCGCGGCAGACCCCGGCCACCGGCTACAAGTTGGCGCTGGATCTTATCAGCTATCAGGCCAGCTACCTGCTGCGGGATCAAACCTCGACCGAGGTGACCCTGAGCAGCAGCGATCTCAACGCCCTGCATCAACACATTGCCGATGGCTCCATCAATGGCTCCCACATGGCCAAGTTGCAGACCCGCGGCGACCTGCAAACCCTGCGCACTCTGGCGCTCTCGCTGGCCAGCGGCAGCGATGCCAAGGGTTCTTCCCTTGGTCATGCCCTCGACAGCCTCGCCTCGGCGCGTCCCAACCAGCGGCTGGTGCTGGGCGGCCTGATGCAGTTTGCCGGTCAGACCGAGCAGGCGTGGGTGGACCATACCGCGCTCAAGCCGCGAGAGGAACGGCTAGATGCCGGGGCGCGACTGCGCTTTGACTCCGGCCATATGCAGGCGGAGCTGGGGCGTCTCGGCGACAGCGAGGCGCGGCAGGTGCTGCAACAGCTGGAAGGGGCTTTTGGTGATCGGGCCAGGGCTATCTGCGACTTCGCGGTGGCTCAGGTCTCCGGCTTTGCCGATAGCGAAAGCAGTCCTGAGGCCGTGCTGGTCTCCCGCCTGACCCGCATGGGCAATCTGGTGGGCAGCCTGACCGATGCGCTCAAGGAGCGGCTGCAACTGCCCGGGTCCGCCCGTGGCGAGCCGACCATGATCGACTCCGCCAGCCAGCTGACACCGCTCGAACTGGCTGCGCTGGCCCATATCGGCGTCGATGAGAGCTATCTGTAAACCGTCAGCACACAGCCCCTCGGGGCAAGGTGATATGACATAAAAACGGACACCCTCGGGTGTCCGTTTTCTTATTCGGGCGGGAGTAGGTTGAGGGGGAGGCAGTGCAGACCGACTGGCTTATAGGCTGGCGAAATCTACTTCGGGCAGGGTTTCAAAGCCGGGGCGGGCAAACAGATAGCCCTGCATCAGGCTGATGCCCATCTCCCGCAGGCAGGCCATCTCTTCGCGGGTTTCGATCCCCTCCGCCAGCGGGGTGATCTGCAGCTCGGCAAACAGGGCCAGACAGTGGCGCACTATGGCTTGTCGGGTCGGGTCATGGTCGATGCCGCGCAGCAGGTGCATATCGAGCTTGACGATGTTGGGGTGAAAATCGGCCAGCAGGTTGAGGCCTGAGTAACCGGCGCCAAAGTCATCGATCGCCGTTTTGAAGCCGAGGGCCTGATAGTGATCGACGATACCGCGAAGATGCTGGCTATCCTGCACCTGCTCTACCTCGGTCAGCTCGAACATGATCTGCGCGATGGGGAAGTGGTGCTCGCGGGCCGCCTGCAGGGTGGTGCGGATGCAGCGCTCCGGGCGATAGACCGCGTTGGGCAGAAAATTGATGCTCAGCATCCCCTTCATCCCGAGCCGTGCCGCCAGCGTGATGGCCTTGATGCGGCACAGCTGATCGAAGCGGTAGCGGTTGTCGTCGTTGACCCGGGCAATCACGCTCTGCGCCGGTTCATTGTTGATCCCCCGCACCAGCGCCTCATAGCCGAAGATGGTGCGCTGGCTGCAATCGACGATGGGCTGGAAGGCCATGGTGAAGTCGAAGTCGAGATCTGCTTTCTCCTGACACAGCTGGCAGATGGCGGGGGATGGGGCAGCAGGTATATCCATGACGTTCCTCTGATTGGCCGTGGCGGCGCTGGGCACTGTCTCAAATGATAACAGCTCATTACCCCCCTGTAGGTTCGATTAGCGCAGCGTAATCGGACGAACGAGAGGCTTTGGTTGCGGTTGTTGCCGTGAGTTAGGGTTGGCCAGCCGGAGGGGAGAATTCGGCTGGCCGTTATGGCGAGAGAATCGATTTACGCGAACGTCCGATTACGCCTGGCGGCTAATCGAACCTACGGGCTGGGCACTGTCTCAAATGATAACAGCTCATTACCCCCTGTAGGTTCGATTAGCGCAGTGTAATCGGACGAACGAGAGGTGTTGATAGTTGTTGTTGCCGTGCAACAGGATCGGCCAGCAGGAGGGGGAAGTGCGGCTGGCCGTTATGGCGAGAGAATCGATTTACGCGAATGTCCGATTACGCCTGACGGCTAATCGAACCTACGATCAAAAATTTCAATCATCTTCAAAATAGTCATTGTCAACTTTAAATGTGGAGTAGTTTTTAATAGTTGACACTCCTACACCATGGTTAATCATTAAGTCACATAAAAGAATTCCATCTACTAAAATAATACTTTTTTGTTGTTTTGCTGCATACTCAATGGCAGTTTTTGAAAATGACGACGTTGTGATGAAAACTCCTTTTTGGACATTTTCCATTGCGCCAACAAATTGTTGTACATCGGGTCTTCCAATGCTTTTCTCTGAATATCTCTTGGCTTGAATATATATTTTATCTAGACCAAGCTTGTCTTCTTTTATCACGCCGTCAATGCCACCATCTCCAGGAGATCCACTAACTAATCCTGCATCTGGGGAGTTTCCGCCATAACCCATTGACAGTAATAGATCAACAACTAGCCTTTCAAAAAATGCAGGGTCAGATGCTAGAATTCTTTCTAGTAGAAGGGATTTAACATTATTGATATGCTCCCGATATGCATCATGGAGTTTCTCTTCTGGAATTTTATCCGTACTTGTTTCGGTGACTTCTTTTTTGCTCAGTAACTTCTGTTGCTGGACGTTTTCAAATATGAAGTATTTAGTTATCTTTCCATTCTTACTAGATATTATAAAATGTTTTGCAGGACTAGAGGATGGAAAGTCCAATCCAAAACAATGCTTTCGTAACTTACTGTTTACAATCGATTCTGGTTGCTTTGCTCCAAACTCATATAGCCCTCTAGATATGATTTCACTATATATTTCCTGTGAGGTCATTGGTTTGTTGTTTGAGCTAAGAACTTCTTTTATCGCCTCAACAATAGTCATTGTATTTTCCCAGAAAAACAAAGCTAATATTAATATCCTCCATATAACTTGTAATGGTCAAGTGAGGAAGCCTCCATATGAAATAGCATTGATGTTTATGTGATCAAAAACAAAAAAAGGCGCCTTACGGCGCCGTTTTTAATATCACTTACCCAACCATATCACTGCAGCAGGGAGATATCCGCGACTTGCAGGAACAGGTTGCGCAGGTTGTTCAGCAGCGCCAGACGGTTGGCCTTGAGAGCTTCGTCATCGGCCATCACCATCACTTCGTTGAAGAAGGTATCGACCGGCTCGCGCAGGGCGGCCAGACGGGTGAGGGCAGCCTGATAGTCACCGGCGGCGAACAGCGGGGCCAGTTCGGCTTGCAGTTCGGCAACCTGGGTAGCCAGCGCCTTCTCGGCGGCATCGACCAGCAGTTCCGGTTTGACGGCGGTCGGCAGTTCGCCTTCGACCTTGGCCAGAATGTTGCTCACGCGCTTGTTGGCGGCAGCCAGTGCCAGTGCGGCATCCAGCGTGCGGAAGTGGCTGACGGCCTTGACGCGACGATCGAAGTCGAGCGGACGGGTCGGGCGGCGGGCCAGTACGGCCAGCACCACGTCGGCACCGATGCCTTCGTCCTGATAGGCGGCGCGGAAGCGGCCCAGCATAAAGTCGACCACGTCGGTAACGACGGTTTTGTTGGTTAGCTTGTCGCCGTAGACGCGTACCGCTTCTTCAACCAGTTCAACCAGATCCAGATCCAGCTGCTTCTCGGTCATGATGCGCAGGGCACCGATGGCGGCGCGACGCAGGGCGAACGGATCCTTGTCACCCTTCGGCAGCATGCCGATGCCGAAGATACCGGCCAGGGTGTCGAACTTGTCGGCCAGCGCGACGGCGCAGGCAACCAGACCGGACGGCAGGGCATCACCGGCAAAGCGCGGCATGTACTGCTCGTTGAGGGCCACAGCCACTGCTTCGTCTTCGCCATCGTGACGGGCGTAGTGCATCCCCATGACACCCTGGGTGTCGGTGAACTCGCCGACCATGTTGGTCATCAGGTCACACTTGGAGAGCAGACCGGCACGCTTGGCCTGAGTGACATCAGCACCGATGTGCTCGGCGATAAAGCCGGCGACGGTCTCGATACGCTCGACCTTGGCCTTGACGGTGCCCAGCTGTTGCTGGAACAGCACGGTTTCAAGGCGCGGCAGGCGGGAGGCCAGAGTCTGTTTGAGGTCGGTCTTGAAGAAGAACTCGGCGTCAGAGAGACGGGGGCGAACCACCTTCTCGTTGCCGCTGATGATCTGGCTCGGGTCTTTGGACTCGATGTTGGTGACGAAGATGAACTTCGGCAGCAGCTTGCCGTTCTTGTCGTAGACCGGGAAGTACTTCTGGTCACCCTTCATGGTGTGCACCAGTGCTTCAGCCGGAACGGCCAGGAACTTCTCTTCGAAGTTGGCGGTCAGCACCACAGGCCACTCGACCAGTGCGGTCACTTCTTCCAGCAGGGCGTCGTCCAGATCGGCTACGCCACCGAAGGCGGCAGCGGCCGCTTCGACGTCAGCCTTGATCTTGGCCTTGCGGGCCATAAAGTCGGCAATCACCATGCCGCGTTCCTGCAGGATCTGCGGGTACTGGTTGGCGTTGTCGATGGTGAATTCGCTCTCGCCCATAAAGCGGTGACCGCGGATGGTGCGGGCAGAGTCGATACCCAGAATGTGGGCGGGCACCAGCTCACCATCCAGCAGCAGGGTCACGGTGAAGACCGGACGCACGAACTGGATGGTCTTGTCGCCCCAGCGCATCATCTTGGGGATCGGCAGCTTGGCCAGTGCAGAGGCAACCAGCTCGCCCAGCAGATCGACGGCCGGACGGCCTTCGACCTTGGCGGTGTGAACCAGCCACTCGCCCTTGTCGGTGACCAGACGCTCGGCCTGCTCAACGGTGATGCCGTTGCCACGGGCCCAGCCTTCGGCAGCCTTGGTCGGCTTGCCTTCAGCATCGAACGCCTGAGCGACGGCCGGGCCGCGTTTCTCGACGCTCTTGCTCGGCTGTTCGCCTGCCAGCTCGCTTACCTTCAGTGCCAGACGGCGCGGTGAAGCAAACCACTCGACGTCGCCGAAGGCCAGGTCGGCCTTGGTCAGTTCGGCTTTGAAGTTGTCGGCAAAGGCTTCGGCCAGGGAGCGCAGGGCTTTGGGCGGCAGCTCAGCAGTACCGATCTCTACCAGAAATGTATGTTGTGCCATGTCCGTTCCTTAACCTTGCTTGTTCTCACTGCGCTGACACATAGGGAAGCCCAGCGCTTCGCGGGAGGCGTAGTATGCCTCTGCCACGGCCTTGGTCAGGGTGCGAATGCGCAGGATGTAGCGCTGACGCTCGGTGACCGAGATGGCCTTGCGGGCATCCAGCAGGTTGAAGGAGTGAGCGGCTTTGAGGATGCGCTCGTAGGCAGGCAGCGGCAGCGGTTTTTCCAGTGCCAGCAGATTCTGGGCTTCCTTCTCGTACTGCTCGAAGCAGTGGAACAGGAACTCCACATCGGCGTGTTCGAAGTTGTAGGTGGATTGCTCCACTTCGTTCTGGTGGAACACGTCGCCGTAGGTGGTCTTGCCCAGAGGGCCGTCAGACCAGACCAGATCGTAGACGCTGTCCACGCCCTGAATGTACATGGCCAGACGCTCGAGACCGTAGGTGATCTCGCCGGTGACCGGCTTGCACTCGAGGCCGCCAACCTGCTGGAAGTAGGTGAACTGGGTCACTTCCATGCCGTTCAGCCACACTTCCCAACCCAGACCCCAGGCACCCAGAGTCGGGTTTTCCCAGTTGTCTTCCACGAAGCGGATGTCGTGGATTTCAGGATCCATGCCCAGCTCTTTCAGGGAGCCCAGATAGAGTTCCTGAATGTTGTCGGGGGAAGGCTTGATGATCACCTGGAACTGGTAGTAGTGCTGCAGGCGGTTCGGGTTTTCACCGTAGCGGCCGTCGGTCGGACGGCGGGACGGTTGCACGTAAGCGCAGGCGATGGGCTCCGGGCCCAGGGCACGCAGACAGGTCATGGGGTGGGAAGTACCGGCACCCACTTCCATATCCAGCGGCTGAATGATGGTACAGCCCTGGCGGGACCAATAGTCCTGCAGCTGCAGGATCAGGCCCTGAAAGGTTTTGACATCGAATTTTTGCATAATTTTTTTCGCGCGAAGTGAAAATCAGAGCAAGATTTGCTGAATGTGAACCGAGGGAGTATACCGTCTGGCATGGTCGGATAATAGGCGAAATTGCAGCGGATTCGCGGGATGGTGCTGCGCTGTGGCTGGTCGGGCGGGATGTCCGGTATATGATGTGAGCAGTGCCGCCTGCAGAGTGGGCAGGGTCGGGCAAACCGCTGAAATAACGAGGGAGAGGAAATGGAACTGCGCTGCGCCTGGGTGACCAAAGACCCGGAATACATTGAATACCATGACAAACAGTGGGGCAGGCCGGTCTATGACGCCCGCGAGCTGTTTGCCAAGCTCTGCCTCGACGGTCAGCAGGCGGGGCTGTCGTGGATCACCATCCTCAAGCGCACCGAGAGCTATTACCGGGCCTATGCCGACTTTGATCCGGTGCAGATTGCCTGCTTCGACGAGCAGGATGTGGAGCGGTTGATGCAGGACAGCGGCATTATCCGCAACCGGCTCAAGGTGCAGTCGATCATCAGAAATGCCCGCGCTTATCTGGCGTTGCAGGAGCAGGGGATCGACTTCGCCGACTACCTGTGGGGCTTTGTCGGCGGCGCCCCCATCGTCAACCAGCGGCAGGGCAACGGCGATATTCCGGCGACCTCGCCGGAGTCGGATGCCATGTCGAAAGCGCTCAAGAAGCTCGGCTTCAACTTCGTCGGCAGCACCATCTGTTACGCCTTTATGCAGGCGGTGGGGATGGTGAACGATCATCTGGTCAGCTGTCCTTGCCACGCCGAGTGTCAGTTACCGCGCTGACCACCCGCCGATCGCCCAAAAAAACACCACTCTCGCCGTCTGTTCAGGCTTGCGTCAGACAATGGCGTGCCAGCGCGTTACAATCCGGCCCCCGGCATGGTGCCGGATTGTTTTCACAGAGGTTTTTTCATGCGAGCCAAGATCCTGGTGCCTGCTCTGGCACTGACCGTTGCCCTGAGCGGCTGTACCACCAACCCCTACACAGGTGAATCCCAGACCTCAAAAGGTGCCTGGGGCGCGCTGGCTGGCGCCGCTGCCGGTGCGGCTGTAGGTGCGCTCTCCTCCAGCAAGGGTGACCGCAAGAAGGGCATCCTGACCGGCGTTGCTGCCGGCGCAGCGCTGGGTGGCGGTATCGGCTACTACATGGACGTGCAGGAAGCCAAGCTGCGCGAGAAGCTTCAGGGCTCCGGCGTCAGCGTGACCCGTAATGGCAATGAGCTGATCCTCAACATGCCGAACAACGTGACCTTCGACAGCTCCAGCTCCCAGCTGAAAGCGGCCGGTGCCAACACCCTCTCCGGCGTGGCCATGGTGGTTGCCGAGTTCGACAAGACCCGCCTGAACGTGGTCGGTCACACCGACAGTACAGGTTCCCGCGATCTGAACATGAAGCTCTCCCGCGATCGTGCCGATGCTGTTGCCGCCCAGCTGATTGGTCAGGGCGTAGCAGGTAGCCGCATCTCCACCACCGGCGTGGGCCCGGATCAGCCGGTTGCTACCAACAGCACCGCCGCTGGCAAAGCCCAGAACCGCCGCGTGACCATTACCCTGACCCCGACCGCCTAAGTCGTTCAGGTTTCGGTAACGAAAAGGCCCCGCCAGTGATGGCGGGGCCTTTCTATTGGCGCCGTGGTGAGCAATGACGCCTTGTTGTTTGCTCCCTTCTCCCCTCGTGGGAGAAGGGGCGGGGATGAGGGGGATAAGCGCCTCTTAGACTGCCGCAGTCAGCTGCACTTCCACCTTGTAGCCTTCGTGGGCGAGGCGGGCTTGTACGCAGGCGCGTACGGGGGCGGTGCCAGCCGGGATCCAGGCATCCCACTGCTCGTTGAAGGCAGCGATATCCTGAATGTCTTTGAGATAGATATTGGCCATCAGGATCTTGTCGACGCCGGAGCCGTTGGCTTCCAGCAGGCGCTGCAGGCTCGCCAGCACTTCGCGGGTCTGCTGGTGGATGTCGGCCTCTTCGCTGACGGGCACTTCCACCACGTAGAGGGTGCCATTGTGGATGACCACGTCTGACCAACGCTGGGTGGTGCCGATTCGGGTAATGGTTGTCATGGAGTGCTCCGGTACGGGGGCTTATTGACCCTTGCGGATCAGATAGCGGTAGGGGGCCTGCTCTGTCTCGCTGGCGACCAGGGTGTGATCCATAAAGCGGCAGAAACTGGGGATGTCGCGGGTGGTTGAAGGATCGTCGGCGCTGACCAGCAGGGTCTCGCCATCCGCCATCAGCCGCACTTTCTTGCGAACCATCATAACGGGTTCCGGGCAACGAAGCCCGATTGCGTCCAACTCGTGGGTTGCACCGCAGAATAAATCACTCATCTATCATCAACCTTCAACCTATTCGGCTGCCAATGATACTCAGGGCTAAAAAATAATCAAACAAACGCCCCGTCAACCAGCATATGTAACCGAAATGTTATTCGGCCCTATCCAGCTTGCGCCGGACGAGTAATATAAAAATTGAACCATATTCAACAAGGAGGTGAATATGCAGGTCTCCTACGGCAGATTACAAGCCTATGCAGGCATGGGGTTCTTGTCCTTCGCCATGATAGTGATGGGCAGCCCGATCGGGAATACCGGTACCTGGTTCGGCTCCATGGTGATGGTCGGGTTGGGGCTCTGGATCGAGCTCAGCGATTACTATGACGAGGATGAGGACGAGAACGATCAATCCTGAATCGGATGACGATTCAGCAACAAAGGCGGAGCAATTCCGCCTTTGTCATTTCTGCCGTTTGGCAATGTACCCGGATCAGCGGGTCGAGCGCATCGCCCGCTCCAGATGCAGCGCCGTCTGCTCCGGGTTGGCCTTGGGGTCGTTGAAGAAGTTGCTCAGCACATCGAGGATCGCCTGCCGCATATTGGTCGGCGTCGCCATCCCTTCCGCCATGCTGGGCAGCAGGTTGTCCTGCTTTTCCGCCAGCAGGAAATCCTGATAGGAGCTGACGGCGCAGCGGTCGAACTTGCTCATGTCGGGATTGGTCAGCGCCGGGATCGACCCCTTTACCCGATTGAACTCTTCCTGGAATTTCGGCGTCATCAGCAGTTGGGCCAGATCCCCCTGCGCCTGCAACTGGGCCGGATCCCGCTGTTTGAACATGGCGATGGAGTCGAGGTTGTAGCTGAACAGTCCGGCGCTGCCCGGGCTCGGCAGGCAGGCGATATCCTCACCCGGTCGGTAGTTGCCCGCGCTCAGTTCACCCTTCACCCAGTCGCCCATCACCTGCATGGCGGCGCCACCGCTCTCCAGCAGATTGGTGGCCTGATGCCACTTCAGACCGGCGTATTTTTGCGGCACATAGGTGCGCAGCTGCTGGAAACGGGTCAACACCCGCACCATGTCGGGGCCGGTCAGGGTGGCGCTGTCCTGTTCGAGGAACGCCTTGCGATAGAATTCTTTACCGCCCTCACCGAGCGCCACCGTTTCAAACAGTACCGCCAGCTGCCAGGGCTCGTTGCCGATGGCGAGCGGGGTGATGCCCCGTTTTTTAAGCTGGTCGGCGACGGTGACAAACTGGGCCCAGTCGGTGGGCGGAGTCAGCTTGTTGCGCTCGAAGATCTTGCGGTTGAGCCACAGCCAGTTGACCCGGTGGATGCCGGTGGGCACCGCCATCAGGGCGCCATTCTGGCTGAGGGTGGCACGCACCATGGGCGGCATCTGGCTGTACCAGCCGAGGTGTTCGGCCATCGGGCTGAGATCGCGCAAAAAGCCGAGCCCGGCCCACTCCTTGAGCTCATAACCCTTGAGGTGGGCCGCCTCTGGTGGGTTGGCCGCCAGTGCCCGGCTCTTCAATACCGTCATGGCACTCTTGCCGCCGCCACCCTGCACTGCAAAGTCGTTCCACTGGTTGCCCTGTTTGGTCCACTCGGATTTGAGCACTTCGACCGCTTTCGCTTCGCCGCCGGAGGTCCACCAGTGCAGTACCTCCACCTGGGAGGCGGCAACGGGAGCAGAGAGCAGGGCGATGACAGAAAAAGACAACCACTTCATAAGGTTACTGCCTTGGTAGGGAGAGCGTGGCCTGCAGGCCACCTTGCGGACGGTTTTCCAGCACTAGATCGCCGCCGTGGGCGTGGGCTATGTTGCGGGCGATGCCAAGGCCGAGGCCGGTGCCAGCCTGATCGGTGCTGAGCCGGTAATAGGGTTCGAAGATGCGCTCGAACTGATCGTCCGGCAGGCCGGGGCCCTCATCCATGATAAAGAGGATCAGCATCTCCTCGTCATCCATGATGATGATGCGCACCTGCTGGCCATATTTGATGCCGTTGTCCACCAGATTGCCGATGCAGCGCTTGAGCGCCAGCAGCTTGCCGCGATAGGGCCACTTGCAGTGCCCTTCGATGGTCAGTCGCTCGTCGTGCAGGTTCATCGACTCCGCCATCTGCTCCAGCAGGGCGTTGATGTCGATCTCCTCGATATTCTCGTGAATGTCGGTCTCTTTGACCGTCTGCAGCGCCCCTTTCACCATCAGTTCCAGTTCGTCGAGATCCTTGTTGAACTTGGCGATTTGCACCTCGTCATCGAGCAGTTCGACCCGCAGCCGCAGCCGGGTGATGGGGGTCTTGAGGTCGTGGGAGATGGAGCTGAACAGCCGCTCTCTATCGTCGATATAGCGACGAATGCGGTGCTGCATGATGTTGAAGGCGCGGGTGGCCGCCACGATTTCCGATGCTCCTTCCTCCTTGAGCGAAGGTTGGTCGATATCCTTGCCCAGATTCACCGCCGCCTTGGCGAGACGGCGCAGTGGGCGAGTCTGCCAGCGCACCAGCATAAAGGTGAAGAAGCAGAGGAACACCGTCATCAGGGCGATGAAACGCACCTGGTTGCTCGGCATCACGGTATCGTCGAGGGTCATGTAGGGGGCGGGCAGCAGGGCCGCCAGATAGAGCCACTCCCCCTTTTCAATCTCGATCTGGGTCACCAGTACCGGTGGATTGAGCGGCTCCAGCGACAGGGTGTAGCGGGCCCAGGAGGAGGGGAGATCCGCCAGCAGGGTGTCGTTGTTGAAGACGTGGAGGTCATCGGGTCGGGAGAAGTCCACCTTGATCGCCATGGCATCGGAGAGCTTGCGGGTCAGCACTCCCTGCACCTCCTCCAGCACCTGCGTCTTGCGTTCGCTGTCGGGGATGGCGTTGATGTGGATCTCTTCCTCGTTGAGCGAGACGAAGAAGCGGCTGCCCCCCATGTTGCGCAGCTGGTCCAGCGCGATATGGCGATATTGCAGCGGCAGGGATTTGAAGAAATTGACGGTGGAAGCGGCAGACATGGCGAGGTTGCGGGTGGTGCTGAGCATCCCCTCCAGCTCCCGCTTCTGGATCTGCTGCATCCAGATGCCGGTCAGAATGGTCTGGGAGAGCAGGATGGCCAGCAACAGCAGCAGGATCATCCGTGACAACAGGGAGCGGGGCACCAGCGCCCCCCAGGACCACTTGTTGCTCATGGCAGTTCGTGCACCTCGGCAATCAGCATGTAGCCACTGCCGCGGATGGTCTTGATGATGCGCGGGCTCTTGCCGTTATCGCCCAGCTTCTGGCGCAGACGGCTGATCTGTACGTCTATGCCGCGTTCCATCGGCAGGCTTTCGCGGCCGCGGGTGGCATCCGAGATGGTGTCCCGATCCAGCACCACGCCGGGCTGTTGCAGGAACATGCCGAGCAGCATGGCGTCGCTGCCGGAGAGATCCAGCAGGCTGCCATCATCATGGGTCAGCTGGTGGCTCAGGGTGTCGAGGGTCCACTCGGCAAAACGCAGACGGCGGCTTGGCTCTTTCTCTTTTTCCGGCTGGCGGAATTCGGCGCGGCGCAACAGCGCCTTGATGCGGGCCTGCAGTTCACGGGGGCTGAACGGCTTGGCGATATAGTCGTCGGCGCCGAGTTCGAGGCCGATCACCCGATCCGCTTCGTCGGAGGCGGCGGTCAGCATGATGATGGGCACCTGGGAGTCACGACGGATCTGCTGGCAGAGGGTAAAACCGTCCTCGCCGGGCATCATGATGTCCAGAATAATCAGGTCCGGGCTGTGCTGGGCGAGTTGCTGGCGCATCTCGTTGCCCTCCGCCGCCGTCAATACCTGAAAGCCCGCCCGGGTCAGGTACTCATTGAGCAGCTCGCGGATCTCTTGGTCGTCATCGACGATCAGCAGTTGTTTGCTCATTGACATATGTATGTGCATCCACCCATTTTTTTGTGCAGATTGAACCTGTCGGGGGAGTAAAAAGCAAGCAAGCCCCCCATCTAATGTGAGGTTTAAGGCAATAACAGCCTATTGATAAGATTAAAACGAAAAAAGGCCGACCCAAACGGGACGGCCAACAGACAGCTTCTGACCACTGACGAGCACCCCGTGTGGCGATCGTCACAGACTTGAAAAGGGGCCAGTCAGACTGGCCCCGAAAAGGGACAACTCTCAGTAGTGCATCCCGTCGATCCGGCTGGTTATCACACCCGTTCAAACACGGTGGCGATGCCCTGACCCAGACCGATACACATGGTGGCAACCCCCAGGGTGGCATCCTTCTCCTCCATCAGATTGATGAGGGTGGTGGAGATGCGGGCGCCGGAGCAGCCGAGGGGGTGGCCCAGCGCAATGGCGCCGCCGTTCAGGTTCACCTTCTCGTCCACCAGGTCCTGCAGACCCAGATCCTTCACGCAGGGCAGGGACTGGGCGGCAAACGCCTCGTTCAGCTCGAACAGGTCGATATCACCGACAGTCAGACCGGCACGCTTGAGCGCCTTCTGGGTGGCCGGCACCGGGCCGTAACCCATGATGGCGGCGTCACAGCCAGCGATGGCCATGGCACGTACCTTGGCGCGCGGCGTGAGGCCGAGGGCCTTGGCGCGATCCGCGCTCATCACCAGCATGGCGGCGGCGCCATCTGACAGCGCCGAGGAGCTACCGGCGGTGACGGTGCCGTTGACCGGGTCGAACACCGGGCGCAGTTGGCTCAGGGTTTCGACCGTGGTCTCCGGGCGGATCACCTCGTCATAGTCGTAGAAGAAGCGGGCACCGCTGGCGTCATGGCCTTCCAGCCCGACGATCTCCTTGGCAAAGCGCCCTTCCACGGTGGCGGCGTGAGCGCGGCGATGGGAGCGGGCGGCAAACTCGTCCTGCTGCTGGCGGCTGATGCCGTGCAGCTTGCCGAGCATCTCGGCGGTCAACCCCATCATGCCGGAGGCTTTCGCCACCGACTTGGCCATGCCCGGGTGGAAGTCAACGCCGTGGCTCATCGGCACGTGACCCATATGCTCGACGCCGCCGATGATGAAGATATCCCCATCACCCACCTGAATGGCGCGGGAGGCGTCGTGCAGCGCCTGCATACTGGAGCCGCACAGACGGTTGACTGTCACCGCCCCCACCTGCTTGGGAATGCCGGCCAGCAGCGCGGCGTTGCGGGCGATGTTGAAGCCTTGCTCCAGGGTCTGCTGCACGCAGCCCCAGTAGATATCCTCGATCTCGTTCGGGTCGAGGTTGGGGTTGCGCAGCAGGATGGATTTCATCAGGTGCGCGGACAGATCTTCTGCACGCACGTTGCGGAAGGCGCCGCCCTTGGACCGGCCCATCGGGGTCCGGATACAGTCGACAATGACTACGTCTTTCATGAATGGATCTCCTTTCCGCAATCAGTAGAAGGTTTTGCCCTGGGCAGCCATCTCGCGTAAGCGGTCGCTGACGCGGTAGAGCGGGCCCAAGTCGGCATACTGGTCGGCCATGGCCACGTAGCGATCCAGACCAATGGTGTCCAGATAGCGGAACACGCCGCCGCGGAAGGGAGGGAAGCCCAGACCGTAGACCAGTGCGATGTCGGCTTCGGCTGGCGTGGCAACAATGCCCTCTTCCAGACAGAGCACCACCTCGTTGATCATCGGGATCATCATGCGGGCGATGATGGCTTCCTTGTCGAAATCCTGTTTCGGCTTGGCAATGGGGGCCAGCAGCTCGTAGCTGGCGGCGTCAGCCACCTTCTTCGGCTTGCCCTTCTTGTCCTGCTCGTAGGCGTAGAAGCCCTTGCCGTTCTTCTGACCGAAGCGGTTAACTTCGTACATCACGTCGATGGCGGTACGGCCTTCCTTGCTCATGCGTGCCGGGAAGCCCTGCGCCATCACGTCACCGGCATGGTGACCGGTGTCGATACCGACCACGTCCAGCAGGTAGGCGGGGCCCATCGGCCAGCCAAACTCTTTCTCCATCACCTTGTCGACGGCCGCGAAGTCGGCGCCATCGGCAACCAGCTTGTTGAAGCCAAAGAAGTAGGGGAACAGCACGCGGTTGACGAAGAAGCCCGGGCAGTCGTTGACCACCACCGGCGACTTGCCCATGGCGGCGGCGTAGGCCACCACGCGGTTGATGGTTTCATCGGATGTCTGCTCGCCGCGGATGATCTCCACCAGTGGCATGCGGTGCACCGGGTTGAAGAAGTGCATGCCGCAGAAGTTCTGCGGGCGCTTCAGCCCCTTGGCCAGCAGTGAGATGGGAATGGTGGAGGTGTTGCTGGCGAGCACGGCGTCTTCGCCAATGATCCCTTCCACTTCGCCCAGTACGGCGGCTTTCACCTTGGGATTCTCGACCACGGCTTCGACCACGACGTCCACATGCTTGACGTTGTCATAGCTGAGGGTGGGAGTGATGGCAGAGAGCACCTGGCCCATCTTGATGCCATCGATGCGGCCCTTTTCGAGCTGGCCGTTGAGCAGCTTGGTGGCTTCGCCCATGCCAAGTGCCAGCGCCTTCTCGTTGATGTCTTTCATCACCGCCGGAATGCCCTTGCTGGCAGACTGGTAGGCGATGCCGCCACCCATGATGCCGGCACCCAGTACGGCGGCGTGGCCAGTGGCCTTAGCAGCCTGCTTGGCCGCCTTCTTGGCCAGCGCCTTGATGTGCTGATCGTTCAGGAAGATACCGACCAGTGCCTTGGCGACATCGGTCTTGGCCAGCTTGATAAAGCCCTGTGCCTCGACGGCCAGCGCCTCGTCACGGCCCATACCTGCGGCGGCCTCGACGGTTTTCACCGCAGTCATCGGCGCCGGATAGTGTTTGCCCGCTACGGCGGCAACCATGCCGGCGGCGGTGGTGAAGCTCATCATGGCTTCCAGTTTGGAGAGGCGCAGCGGGGCTTTCTTGGCGGCGCGACGGCTCTGCCAATCCAGCTTGCCCGCGATGGCGTCCTTGATCATCTGCAGCGCAGCGCTCTGCAGTGCGTCCGGGGCAACCACGGCGTCGATGGCGCCCACCTTGAGGGCGTCATCGGCACGGTAATCCTTGCCGGTGGTGATCCACTCGAGCGCATTGTCGGCGCCGATCACCCGCGGCAGACGGACGGTGCCGCCAAAGCCCGGCATGATGCCGAGTTTGGTCTCGGGCAGGCCAATCTTGGCGCTGGTGTCAGCCAGACGGAAGTCGGTGGAGAGAATGGTCTCGCAGCCGCCGCCCAGAGCGTGTCCCTTGATGGCGGAGAGGGTCGGCACCGGCAGATCTTCGATGGCGTTGAAGATGTCGTTGGCCTTTTTCAGCCAGCCGAGCAGATCTTCTTGCGGCAGATCGAACAGTTCCAGGAATTCGGTAATGTCGGCACCGACGATAAAGGCGTCTTTGCCGGAGGTGAGGATCAGACCTTTTAGTTCACGTTCTTGTTGTAATGCGGCGATCGCTTCGCTCAGGGAGAGCAGGGTAGCGCGATCCAGCTTGTTGACTGAACCCGGGGCATCAAACCTCAGCTCGGCAATGCCGTTTTCGAGGTAGCTGACCGACAGGGTTTCGCCTTGGTAGATCATGAGAGTGTCTCCTTGTTCCCACTCAGTGGGGAGTGGTGCTCCTTAATCCCCAGCAGGGGGCGAGGCTCACTATTGATCCAAAAGGAGACATTTTCAACACCTATTTAAAACATTTGTTTAACAGATATCGAGTAAAAGCTCTTCATCACAAAACAGGCGAAAGAGAGGCGCCTTGTGGCGCCTCGGATGGATGTGAGTTTGTTATCAACTGGCCAGTTCCGGCCGGTTGCGATACTGGTTCAGCACCTCGGGATCGGCGAGGGCATGGGTGTTGTTGACGGGCCGATTGTGCACCACTTCCCGCACCGCCAGTTCGACGATCTTGCCGGACTTGGTGCGGGGGATGGCATCCACCTGCAGGATGCGGGCGGGCACGTGGCGGGCGGTGCAGTGCTGCTTTATTTGCTGGCGGATCCGCTCGCGCAGCGGCTCATCAAGCTTGCAACCCGCCTTGAGCTTGACGAACAGCACCACCCGCTCGTCCTGCTGCCACTGCTGGCCGATGACGATGCTCTCTTCCACTTCGTCGAGCTGTTCGACATAGCGGTAGATCTCGCTGGTGCCGATGCGCACGCCGCCCGGATTGAGGGTGGCGTCGGAGCGGCCGTAGAACAGAATGCCGCCGGTCGGGGTCAGCTCGATCCAGTCGCCGTGGCACCAGATGTTGTCGAACCGTTCGAAGTAGGCGGCATGGTACTTGTCGCCATTCTCGTCGCCCCAGAAGTAGATGGGCTGGGCCGGGAACGGCTTGGTGCAGACCAGCTCGCCTTTCTCCCCCTGCACCGGTTGGCCCGCCTCGTTGAATACCTGCACCGCGAGGCCAAGGCCGCGCCCCTGACTCTCGCCGCGATAGACAGGGCTGAGCGGGTTGCCGATGACGAAGCAGGAACAGATGTCGGTGCCGCCGGAGATGGAGCTCAGTTGTACATCTGTTTTGATCTGTTGATAGACGTAGTCGAACCCCTCCGGCGACAACACAGATCCGGTGCTGCAGATCAGCCGCAAGTGCGGCAAATCGTGGCTGTTGATGGGGGCGTAGCCCTGCTTGTGCAGCGCATCAAGATATTTGGCCGAGGTACCGAACAAGCTGACCTGCTCGTCGCGGGCGAGATCCCACAGCACATTGCCATCCGGATAAAACGGTGAGCCGTCGTAGAGCACCAGGGTGGCGCCGGAGGCGAGCGCGCTTACCAGCCAGTTCCACATCATCCAGCCACAGGTGGTGAAGTAGAAGATCCGCTCCCCCGGCTTGATGTCACAGTGCAGCTGGTGTTCTTTCAGATGTTGCAGCAGGGTGCCGCCGATGCCGTGCACTATGCACTTGGGTTTGCCGGTGGTGCCGGAGGAGTAGAGGATGTAGAGCGGGTCATTGAAAGCCATCGGCTCGAAGGTGAGCTGGGCATCGTGCTGGCTCGCCAGCACTTGCTGCCAGTCGTGACCAAGCTGCAGCGGGTTGCCGAGCAGGGGGATCATCACCGTCTGCTCTATGCTGCCGATCTGGCTCACCACGCTGGCGACCTTCTGTTGAATGTCGATAGCCTTGCCGTTGTAGCGATAGCCATCCACCGCAAACAGCACTCGTGGTTGGGTCTGGCCGAAGCGCTCCACCACGCTGGCTTCGCCGAAGTCGGGGCTGGTGGAGGTCCAGATCGCGCCGAGGCTGGTGGTTGCCAGCATGGCAACCACTGTTTCCGGAATATTGGGCAGGTAGGCGGCGACCACATCGCCACGACCAATCCCCTGATGACGCAGCCACTGAGCCAGCCGGGCAACCTGTTCCCCCAGTTCACCCCAGCTCAAAGTGCGACTTGGGCTCCCTTCGATGCGGGAGATGATGGCCGGGCTCTCGTCCTGACGGCGCAGCAGGTTTTCGGCGAAGTTGAGGCGGCTATCGGGGAACCAGCGGGTGCGCTGCATATCCTGACGGTTTTCCGCCACTATGTTGCCGAGCTCGCCTTTGACGCCGCAGTGCTGCCATACCAGCGGCCAGAAACGGGTGGTCTTCTCCACCGACCATTGATAAAGCTGCGGGTAGTTCTGCAACTGCAAGCCGTGGAAACGGTTCACCTCCGCCATAAAACGGTAGAGGTTGGATTGCTGCATCCCGAGCGGATCCGGTTGCCACAGGCAGAGGTTGTCCATGAGTAATCCCTGACTTCATGTATCTACCGGCAGTGTATTGAATTGTTTTTGATTTGTTAATGATTGGTTTTGTGTTGATAACAAACATGTTTGTAACGTATGCGTTACCTCACGAAGCGGCAGCTTGACGGGTCGAGCCGCCAAGCGCTTGATGTTATGCTGCAATCACATTCACCTCGGAGCAGGACGCCATGAGCAGCTACAGCCAACTTTTTGCCCAGCACCTCGATACCTTGCAGCAGCGCACCCGCGACATTCTGCAACAACAGGGGCTCAGCGGACTGGCCATCCACTCCGGCCAGACCCACCGCATCTTCCTCGATGATCAGGATTACCCGTTCAAGGTAAACCCCCACTTCAAGGCCTGGTTGCCGGTGCTGGACAATCCCCACTGCTGGCTGCTGGTGGACGGGGTGAACAAACCAATCCTGCTGTTCTACCGCCCGGTGGATTTCTGGCACAAAGTAGCGGATCTGCCCAATGCCTTCTGGGTCGAGTTCTTCGATATCCGTTTCCTGACCCGGCCGGAACAGGTGGCCGACCATCTACCTGCCAACAAGCAGGAGTGGGCCTATTTGGGCGGTCATCTGGAAGTGGCTGAACTGCTGGGGCTGACCCAGCCCAATCCGGAGGCGGTGCTCAACTACCTGCACTATCACCGCGCCTACAAGACAACCTACGAGCTGGAGTGTCTGCGCGAGGCGAACCGGATTGGGGTACGCGGCCATATCGCCGCCAAGGACTCCTTTATGGCGGGGGCGAGCGAGTTCGAGATCAATCTGGCCTACATGAAGGCGGTCGGGCAGGGGGCCAATGAGGCGCCCTACGGTAATATCGTCGCCATCAACCGCAATGCGGCCATCCTTCACTACACTCATTTGTCTGCCGTGCGGGTGCCCGATGCGGAACGTCACTCCTTCCTGATCGATGCCGGCGTCGATTTTCACGGTTATGCCTCCGACATCACCCGCACCTGGGCGTGGCGGCGCGGCGAGTTCGCCGATCTGATTGCCGCCCTCGACGAGCAGCAGCAGGAGATCATCAAGGAGATCAAACCGGGTCGCCGCTACAGCGAGCTGCACCTGCAGATGCACCACAAGCTGGCGCGCCTGCTGCAAGCGACCGAGCTGGTGGACATGTCGGTAGACGAGATGATCAACACCGGGGTGACCAATGTCTTCTTCCCCCACGGTCTCGGCCACTTCCTCGGTTTGCAGGTGCACGATGCGGGCGGTTTCATGCAGGATGAGCGCGGCACCCACCTGGCGGCGCCCGAGCTGTTCCCCTATCTGCGCTGCACCCGGGTGATGGAGGTGGATCAGGTGTTCACCATCGAGCCGGGACTCTACTTCATCGACAGTTTGCTGGAGCCGCTGCGTCAGGGCGAACAGGGCAAACGGGTCAACTGGAACAAGGTGGAGGCGCTGCGTCCGTTCGGCGGTATCCGCATCGAAGACAACGTGGTGCTGCACGCCAACGGGGTGGAAAACATGACCAGACAAGCAGGACTCTGATGGCGGCAGCGTACTCCATTCCAGCTGCCCCGCTGGAGTTGACCGAAGAGATAAAGAAGAGCCGCTTCATTACCCTGATCGCCCACACCCCGACCGTCGAGGCGGCCAAGGGGTGGGTTAACGAGATCAAACGCCAACATCCGGCCGCGCGCCATCACTGCTGGGCGTTTGTGGCGGGTGCGCCGCAAGATAGTCAGGTTTATGGCTTCAGCGATGACGGCGAACCTTCCGGTACTGCGGGCAAGCCGATCCTGGCCCAGTTGATGGGCTCGGGGATCGGTGAAATCTGTGCCGTGGTGGTGCGTTACTACGGCGGCATCCAGCTTGGTACCGGTGGATTGGTCAAAGCCTATGGAGGCGGCGTCGGTGCTGCCCTCAAGCAATTGCCAACCCTGCTCAAGGTGCCGCGCACTCCCTCCCTCATTCACTGCGATTACGGTGACATGGGGACAGTCGAGTCGCTGATCAGCAGCCATAATGGCGAATTGCTGGCGGCGGATTACGGTCAGCAGGTCACCTTGCAGGTTGCGTGGGAGTCCTCGGTTTGGGCTCAGGTGGACCGTGAATTGACCGACCGGACTCATGGGCGGGTATCCCTCAGCCCCTTAGATGGCTAGAATCCATCGCTCTTTAATTGGGGGAAGGGAGCTGTAATGCACATCCTGAGCATTATTCGCATTGTTGGCCTGCTGGTTGCGCTGTTCAGCTCGACCATGCTGTTGCCTGCGCTGGTGGCCTTTGGCTATCGGGATGGTGGTGGTGCCGAGTTCGTCAGCTCTTTTCTGATCGCCCTGCTGCTCGGTGTGGTGCTCTGGTTTCCCAATCGCTATCACAAGAAGGAGATGCGCTCGAAAGAGGGTTTCCTCATCGTGGTGCTGTTCTGGACCGTGCTGGGCAGTGTGGGGGCGGTGCCCTTCATCATGAGCGACGTGCCGGATATGTCGGTCTCGGAGGCCTTCTTCGAATCTTTTTCCGGCCTGACCACCACAGGCGCAACGGTACTGACCGGGCTCGATAATCTGCCCAAGGCGTTTCTGTTCTATCGCCAGCTGCTGCAGTGGCTGGGGGGCATGGGGATCATCGTACTGGCGGTGGCCATTCTGCCACTGCTGGGGATCGGGGGCATGCAGCTCTATCGCGCCGAGATCCCGGGGCCGGTTAAGGATACCAAGGTGACGCCGCGCATCGCCGAAACGGCCAAGGCGCTCTGGTTCATCTATCTGCTGCTGACCGCACTCTGTGCGCTGGCCTACTGGCTCGCCGGAATGACGCTGTTCGATGCAGTGTGCCATTCGTTCTCGACTCTATCGGTCGGTGGCTTCTCCACTCACGATGCCAGCATTGGTTTCTTCAACAGTCCGGTCATCAACCTGATTACCGTGGTGTTCCTGCTGCTGGCCAGCGTGAACTTTGCGCTCCACTTTACCGTCTTCTCTCACCGCCCGGTGCGGCTCGGACGCTACCTTTACGATTCTGAGCTCAAGGTGTTCCTGGCTATCCAGGCAACCCTGGTGATGATCTGCTTTGTCGCCTTGCTGACCCACGGGCACTACGCCACCTGGCAAGAGGCGCTCAACCACGGCCTTTTCCAGGCGGTCTCTTTGGGTACCACCACCGGCTATAGCACCACGACCTATGCAGATTGGCCCTCGTTCCTGCCCATGCTGTTGATGTTCTCCGCCTTTATCGGCTGTTGTGCAGGCAGTACCGGCGGCGGTATCAAGGTGATGCGTTTCATGATCCTGTTCATGCAGGGGATGCGCGAGTTGAAGCGGCTGGTTCACCCCAGAGCCATCTATACCTTGAAGCTGGGGAATCGGGCGGTGCCCGAGCGCATCGTCGAGGCGGTGTGGGGCTACTTCGCCACCTATATTATTCTCTTCTTTATGTTCATGTTGCTGTTGCTGATGACGGGGCTGAACGAAGTGACCGCATTCACCGCTGTGGCGGCGGCTTTCACCAACGTAGGCCCGGGTTTGGGAGAGGTATCAGCCAACTTCGGCAATATCTCGCCAGCGGCCCAGTGGGTACTGGTGTTGGCCATGTTGTTTGGCCGATTGGAAATTTTTACGCTTCTGGTACTGTTTACTCCTGCATTCTGGCGTAGTTGAGGTTGTTATGGACAAGATTCTGGTGCTTTATTCCTCTCGGGATGGCCAAACCCGCAAAATAGTCGATGTCATGCTGGAGCAGATGCCGGGATGTGAAGTGGTGATGCATGACCTGCACACCTTGCCGATGTGCAACCTCAGCAAGTATGCCAAGGTCTTGATCGGCGCCTCCATTCGTTATGGCAACTTCCATCCCAGCCTGTTCAGCTTTATTCATGCTCATCAGGAGCAGCTGGAGGTGGCCAATGCGGCCTTCTTCTGTGTCAACCTGACGGCCCGCAAGCCAGAGAAGCAGACGCCGCAAACCAATGCCTATATGAAGAAGTTTCTGCGCCTCTCTCCCTGGAAGCCGAAAACCCTGGGCGTCTTTGCCGGTGCGCTGCAATATTCCCGCTATAACTGGTGGCAGACTCGCATTATCCAGTTGATCATGAAGATTACCGGTGGCAGTACCGATACCAGTAAGGACATTGAATTTACCGATTGGGAAAAGGTGCGCAGCTTCGCACGCGAGTTCTGGTCAAAAAGATAGCAGAGTGATGTAAATTCAGGGTTTATTGCCCGAAACAGCCCCGCCGATGCGGGGCTTTTGTTTAATAAAGCAACGGTTGAACTGGAAAACTGCAAAAAGTGTCATTTTTTGCAGTTTTCCTCTTGTCATCCCGGCGGGACTCCCTATAATGCGCCCCTACCAGCACGGCGGAACACGCCGAACTGATGAGCCAGCTTCCTTGCGAAGCCGG